>JAZDII010000078.1:0-46277 GCA_043805085.1 bacterium | reverse complement strand
GCCGCGCGGCGAGGTTGAGCGGCGTTTGGCCGCCGAACTGGACGATCAGTCCATGCACAAGGCCGCCCCGATTTTCCGCGTTGTAAATATGCAGCACGTCTTCGACCGTGAGCGGCTCGAAATAAAGTTTGTCGGAAGTGTCGTAATCTGTGGAAACGGTTTCGGGATTGGAGTTCACCATGATCGTTTCGTAACCGTCTTCGTGCAGCGCGAAGCTGGCGTGAACGCAGCAGTAATCGAACTCGATGCCTTGCCCGATGCGGTTCGGGCCGCCGCCGAGGATGATGATTTTTTTCTTGTCCGTCTTGCGGATTTCGTCGTCGCAACGGTCGTAAGTGGAATAATAGTAGGGCGTGTGCGCTTCAAACTCCGCCGCGCACGTGTCCACGAGGCGGAAGCTCGGCATAATGCCGTTTTTCACGCGAAAGCTTTGGATCGCGTCTTTGCGTTGCAGAAAATCTTCCTCGCCGCCGGAGAGAAGATTGGCGAGCTGGCGGTCGGAAAAGCCGTATTGTTTGGCGCGGTCGAGAAGCGCAACGCCGTCGGCTTTATCGAGCCACGGCGTTTTTTGAAGCTCGACGGCAAGGTCGCAAATCTGGCGGACGTTCTCTAAAAACCATCGGTCAATGCGCGTCAGTTCGTGAATTTCTTCGACAGAAAAACCGGCTTGAAAAGCGTGCGTGATCCACCAAAGCCGTTGCGCATTGGGCGTGCGGAGCTTGGCGCGGATGAGGTCGGGCGGTTCTTGGGAGAAAAGCTTGCCGAGAGCCAGCGAGCCTTCTCTGCCGCGCAGGTCGAGCGAGCGCAGGGCTTTTTGCAGCGATTCTTTAAACGTGCGGCCAATGCCCATCGCCTCGCCGACGCTCTTCATCTGTGTTGTCAACGTCGGGTCGGCGGCGGGAAATTTTTCAAACGTGAAGCGTGGGATTTTCGTGACGACGTAATCAATCGAAGGCTCGAAACAAGCAGGGGTCTCGCGCGTGATGTCGTTCTTCAACTCGTCCAACGTGTAGCCGACGGCTAGTTTCGCGGCGATTTTAGCGATGGGAAAGCCCGTGGCTTTGGACGCGAGCGCGGAGGAACGCGACACGCGCGGGTTCATTTCGATGATGATCATGCGCCCTGTGTCGGGATGCACGGAGAACTGGATGTTCGAGCCGCCTGTTTCCACGCCGATTTCACGAATCACCGCGAACGAGGCGTCGCGCATGCGCTGGTATTCTTTGTCCGAAAGCGTTTGCGCGGGCGCGACGGTGATGCTGTCGCCGGTGTGAACGCCCATCGGGTCGAAGTTTTCGATGGAGCAGATGATGACGCAGTTGTCCATGCGGTCGCGCATGACTTCCATCTCATATTCCTTCCAGCCGAGCAGCGATTCCTCGATGAGGACTTCGCTGACGGGCGACAAATCAAGGCCGCCTTGCGCGATGGCGTCCAACTCTTCTTTATTATAAGCGATGCCGCCGCCCGCGCCGCCGAGGGTGAACGCGGGGCGGATGATGAGCGGGAACGAGCCGATTTGCGCGGCGACTTGTTGCGCCTCCGCCAATGTGTGAGCCGAACCGGAGCGCGCTACGTCGAGGCCGATTTTTTGCATCGCTTCCTTGAAAAGCTGACGGTCTTCCCCCTTTTTAATCGCTTCCGCGTTCGCGCCGATCATCTTCACGCCGTAACGCGCGAGAACTCCTTTTTCGTGCAACGCCATCGCCGTGTTCAGAGCCGTCTGGCCGCCGAGCGTGGGTAAAAGCGCATCGGGCTTTTCCTTGGCGATGATCATCTCCACCACCTCCGGTGTGATGGGTTCGATGTAAGTGCGATGCGCAAACTCCGGATCCGTCATAATCGTCGCCGGATTGCTGTTGATGAGAATCACGCGAAAGCCCTCTTCCTTGAGCGCCTTGCACGCTTGAACGCCGGAATAGTCAAACTCGCACGCCTGGCCGATGACAATAGGGCCGGAACCGATGAGTAGGATGGAATGGATGTCCGTGCGTTTGGGCATGGAGGGCGAGCCTAGCGGCAAGCGCGGAAAAAGGGAAATTTTTTTGAATTTGGGAAGAACCGGTTGATTTTATGCGCACAATGCATACATTGCACGCATCTTGCTTCGGGCAAAAAGGAGTTTTTATGGGTGCGCATTGGGTCACCATCAACGGCAATCATGTTCTTTTGGATGATGAAGGGAGGAGTCTTACGGATTCTGGACGCGGTAGTGGTGAAAAAAAGAAGACTTTTCCCGGTCTTAAATTTCTCAACGCGCGTCAAACAGCCTCTTCCCTTCAAGAAATGCGCGAAGCTTCACGACAAGAGATGCAATGGAATGAATTGAAAGCGAAGAAGTTGGGTGTAACGCAAGAAGCTCTTAGAGCGATTGGAGCCGTAGAACCGAAGTTTCAGGCTATGTCAGCCGATGATATCCGACAAGAGCTTCTTAATTGGTGGAGAGAAATAGGCGAATCGGAACAGAAAACATTGCCTCCAATGGATGTGTTGATGGAGCAGTATCAAATAACACAAAGAGGTGAAAAAGGCGGGTTCTATGATTTGAAAAATGATCTTCTTTCTGCTCATAAAGCTTTACAGCATTACATGGAAAGCAGTGGTAAGTCATTAAGGATGGCCTTTCAAGACGTTGACACTTCGAGAATTCAAGTATCTCATTTTCCTAAAATAAGGGAACTCATTTCGGGAGTGCCAAGAGATGCTGTAATTGATGTAGTGGATAAGGAAAATTTTTTACTTCCCGGAGGGGAAATGGCTTTTTTAGGCGATTGTAAACTGAAACTCGAAGGAAAACTCAACTTAACAAAAAATGGTTCGTGGTCTTTCGATGGAAGTCTAAAAGCTTTTGATCAACCTTATGATTTTAATAGGTCATCGCATCGTGGGGTTATTGGCGAGTTTTCAACAACTGTTGGGAGAGAAGCTATATTTGGTAGGCCATACGACATTGAAATCAGAGGCAAAAAGCTTATAAGTGAGCAAGGAAAAATGGGAATGAGAGATTCCTTCAAACATCAACGATGGCTTTATTAAAACGTTTTTTTGTAGGCGCGGTTCTACTTTTTGTCGCGTTGGCGTTTGTGGCTTTGCTTTGCAAAGTCCGCATGACGCATCATGAAGCGGAAGAAATCGCTCGGCGGGAATTGACGAAGTATTGTTACCGCGAAGGTTTGTCTGAAAAAGATTTCAACAAGTTTGAGATTTCTTCCCAAGGCGGTTCTTTTATTGGGTATTTGTTGGGGCAGTGCAACTCTTGCTGGGAATATCCTTGGATTTTTGAGACGTATTCTCAAGGCTACCCTCGCCGTGAATTTAGCGTTTCTGTTAACGAATACGGCGTTGTTTCCGTGCATTACACGGTTGAGCCGTGAGCAGTTTTCCGCGCTTGAAAAGCGGTTGGGCGTGAGGTAGCCTAAGTGACTTATTTTTAACATCAACCCATGAAAACGACCAAAAAATCTTCGTCTTCCGAAAAAGCTCCTGCCGCCATCAAGGGCGCGCAGGTGGTGATTCAATGTCTCGAACGAGAGGGCGTGGATTTGGTTTTTGCGTATCCGGGCGGCGCGTCCATTGAGTTGCATCAGGCGTTGGTGCAGAGCAAAAAAATCCGCACAGTGTTGCCGCGAACGGAGCAGGGCGGCGGGTTCATGGCGCACGGTTACGCGCGTTCGACGGGCAAGGTGGGCGTGTGCATGGCGACGAGCGGCCCGGGCGCGACGAATTTGGTCACGACCATTGCCGACGCTTACATGGACAGCGTGCCGATGGTGGCCATCACGGGTCAGGTGAGCCAGCAGTTCATCGGCAAGAGCGCGTTTCAGGAAATAGACATTTTCGGCATGACGCTGCCAATTGTGAAGCACAGCTACCTCGTTCTTCAGGCCGAGGAATTGCCGCGCATTATTCAAGAGGCTTTTCATGTTGCCCGCAGCGGCAGGCCGGGGCCGGTGATGATTGATATTCCTAAGGACGTGCAGCAGAAAAAATTTGTGCCGGAGTTTCCGGCCAAGCTGCCGCCGATGGAGTTGCCCAAGGCGACGGACGAGGAACTTTTGCGTCTGTTGGAGCTTTTTTCCAAGAGCCGCAAGCCGGTGATTTATGCCGGCGGCGGCATTTTTTCCGGCGAGGCGCATCTCGAATTGCGCAAGTTTGCAGAATTGACCGGCGCGCCGGTGGCGAGCACGTTGATGGGTTTAGGTTGCTTGCCGTCGGATCATCCGCTTTCGTTGAAATGGATTGGCATGCACGGCACGGCGGCGGGCAATTGGGCGGTGCATGAGAGCGATTTGTTGGTGGCTTTGGGCGCGCGGTTCGACGACCGCGTGACGGGGTTGGTGTCCAAATTTGCGCCTCACGCGACGATTGCGCACGTTGACATTGATCGTTCGGAGCATCAAAAAAATAAGTTGGCGCATTTGCCTATTCATTCCGATGTGAAGTTCGCGCTGAAACGTTTGCTGGAACTGGCCAAGAAGAGCAACTTCCAGCCGCCTCAATTGAATGAGTGGTTGCAGAAGATTCGCGGCTGGCAGAAGTCTCATCCTTTTTCTTACAAATCCTCGCCGCACATTTTGCCGCAGGAAGCTATCCGCGCGCTTTATGAATTGACCAAGGGCGACGCGATTGTCGCTACGGGCGTTGGGCAGCATCAGATGTGGACGCCTCAATTTTACGAATTTTCCAAGCCGCGCCAGTTCATCAGCTCGCTGGGCTTGGGCACGATGGGCTTCGGCCTGCCTGCGGCTATTGGCGTGAAGATGGCGCATCCCGACAAGCAGGTGATCGATATTGACGGCGACGGGTCGCTGCTGATGAACGTGCAACAGTTCGCCACGGCGAAAATCGAGAACGTGGCCATCAAAGTTTTGCTCATCAACAACCAACGCCTCGGCATGGTGGCGCAGTGGGAAGACCGTTTCTACTCCGGTATCCGCGGCCACACTATTACCTGCGACCCGAAGAATCTGGGCGGGCCGGAAAACCTGTCGGCGGTGTATCCTGATTTCGTGAAAATGGCGGAATCCTACGGCATCCGCGCGCGGCGCGTGTCGGAGAAGAAAAATTTGCGCAAGGAAATCCAAGCCATGCTCGACGCCGACGAGCCTTACGTGCTCGAAGTCATCGTGCCTCCCACGGAGCACGTGCTCCCCTTCATCCCGCCCGGCAAATCTGCGCTGGAGATTATGGTGGAGTAACCCTTCGCTCGCTTGTTTAATTAAACCGCTTTGTTGTGGTGCATCATGTAATAAAACACGGGCACGGCGGTGCGGGAGAGGATGGTGGAAGCAACTTCACCGGCAATGAGGGAGAGGGCAAGGCCTTGGAAAATGGGGTCGAAGAGGATGACGGATGCGCCTACGACAACGGCTGCTGCGGTCAACAGCATGGGGCGGAAGCGCACGGCTCCGGCGTCAATGACGGCTTCTTCCAGTGTTTCGCCTTCGGCCAGTTTTAGCTCGATGAAGTCCACAAGGATGATGGCGTTGCGCACGACGATGCCCGCTCCGGCGATGAGGCCGATCATGGACGTGGCGGTGAAGAAGACGCCCGTCAGCCAGTGCGCCGGAATGATGCCGACGAGCGAGAGCGGAATGGGAAGCATGACAATCCACGGCGTTTTGAAAGATTGAAACCAACCGACGACGAGAAAGAAAATAAGGACAAGCACGGCGGCAAAGGCTGATCCAAGGTCGCGGAAGACTTCGTAAGTGATGTGCCATTCGCCGTCCCATTTCACACTCCATTTTTCCGCGCTGGCCGGCTGGTGCGTGAAAAGGATTTCGAGCGGTTGGCCGTCGGGGTCGCGCAAGGTTTTAAGTTTTTTCTGAAGCGCGAGGATGGCGTAGATCGGGCTGCCGAGCTTGTCGGTTACGTCGGCGAGGACATAAGAAACCTGCATGAGGTTTTTGCGGTAGATGGAGTGGTCTTGCGCGCGTTGTTCGACGGACGCGATTTCGCTCAGCGGAATGGACCTGCCGACGCGCGAAAGGAACGTCATATTGAGCAATGCTTGCTCGTCCGCTCTTTTTTCTTTGCTCAAGCGCAGGACGATTTCCACCGGCTCCGGCTCGTCGGGTAGCCGAGCCAAGTCAACCGTTTGGCCGTTCAACGCCGCGCGCATGTTTTCGGCGATTTGCGCGGCGGAAAGACCGTTGAGCGACGCTTTGGCGAGGTCAATGTTGAAGCGGCGCAAAGGTTGGTTGCTTTCTGTGTAGGTAGAGATGTCCGTCAAACCGGGCGTCTCGCGCAGGAGTTGCTCGACTTGCCGCGCCAGCCGATCCCGCGCTGCGTGGTCGGGGCCGTAAATTTCCAAAACGAGCGTGGAAAGAACGGGCGGGCCGGGCGGAATTTCCGCCACTTGAACATGCGCTCCGTGCCGCGCGGCGATTTCATTCAGCTTGGGGCGGACGCTCTCGGCGATGGCGTGGCTTTGGCGTTTGCGTTTGGGCGCGAGATTGACTTGCAAATCCGCTTGCCACGGTTGCGAGCGCAGGAAGTAATGGCGCACGAGGCCGTTGAAGTTGTAGGGCGCGGCGGCGCCGACATGCAGTTGCGCGTTGCTCGTTTCCGGAAGCGCGAGGACAACGTCGGCCATTTGCGAAAGAACGGCGCGTGTTTGCTCAACAGACGAGCCTTCCGGCATGTTGAGGATGACTTGAAATTCGTTTTTGTTGTCGAACGGCAGCATTTTCACGCGCACGGCTTTGAGGGGAATCAACAGCACGGAAGCCAGCAACAGAGCGGCGAGACCGACGAGAAAGTATTTCCGCACGCGCGCTTGATAAATCAAGGGCCGCATGTAGGAACGGTAAAGGCGCGTGAGAAAATCTTCCTGACGCGCTTCGTGAGAATCCGCTCCTCTTTTCAGAATGAGAGTGGATGCCCAAGGCGTGATGATGAGCGAGACGAGCATGGAGAAAATCATCGCTGCCGTTGCGCCGATGGGGATCGGGCGCATGTAAGGCCCCATGAGGCCGCCGACAAAAGCCATCGGCAAAATCGCGGCAATGACGGCCAGCGTGGCCAGCATCAACGGGCTGATGATTTCTTGGATGGATTCGACGACGACGTCCAGCATCCTCTTGCCTTTGTTGGCGGCGAGATGCAGGTGGCGGACGATGTTTTCCACGCCGACGATGGGGTCGTCCACAAGAATGCCGATGGTGAAAATCAGCGCAAAAAGCGTGATGCGGTTGATGGTGAAACCGAAGAGATGGAACGTCAGCAACGTCAGCGCGAGCGTCGTGGGGATGGCGATGATGACCACGCCTGCCGCCCGCCAGCCCAATGCCCATGCGATGAGCGCGCTGACGCCGAAAATGGCCAGAGCCATGTGGAAGAGAAGTTCGTTGGATTTTTCCGCCGCCGTGTGGCCGTAATCGCGCGTGACCGTCATCTGCACGTCGTCCGGCAGCAACACGCCGCGCAAGTGGCGAACGCGTTCTTGAATGATTTCCGAAAGGCGCGTTGCGTTCGCGCCTTTGCGCTTGGCAACGGTCAGCGTGACCGCTTCAAGAGCGCCTTGGCCGCCTGTCGGCGCGGCGCGGCCAAACTGGATTTGAGCGACGCGCTCGTCTTCGTCCGGGCCGTCTTCAATGCGCGCCACGTCGCGCAGATAAACGATTTGCCCGCCCGTGACGCCCACGACCAAGTTGCTCAAATCTTCTTTGTTAAGAATAAAAGCGTTGGCTTCGATTTGCGTTTGCAACGGCTGCGATTCCAGATGTCCAGAGGCTTGGCGAATGTTGGCGGATTGAATCATTCGGGCGATTTCCGAAGGATGAAGCAAACGCGCGTTCAGTTTGGTTTCGTCCAACAACACCTGAAACTGGCGTTTGCGCCCGCCGATGATCGTTGTTTCCGAAACGTTCGGAATGGCGTTAATTTCTTGGCGCAGTTGGGCCATGATGCGGCGCAGTTCTTCCGGCCCGCGTTGCTTACTGTGAAAGGTAAGGGCGAGGATCGGCACGTCGTCGATGGAGCGTTGCTTTACGAGCGGTTGCGATGCGCCCGGCGGCATGTAATCCAGATTGGAATAAATTTTGGCGTAAAGATTGATCAGGCTTTTTTCCATGTTCTCGCCCACGCGAAAGCGGACGACGAACATCGCGCCGTGCGGATAGGATGTGGAATAGATGTATTCCACGCCCGGAATTTCCCAGAGCTTTCGCTCGCCGAGTTCTACGATGCGCTTGGAAGCTTCTTCAGAAGTGGCTCCCGGATAAGATACGAAAATGTCGAAGATAGGAACGCTGATTTGAGGCTCTTCCTCGCGCGGGAGTTGGAGGAGGGAAAACGCGCCGAGGAGAATGGCGGATAAAACCAGCAAAGGCGTGATTTTGGAAGACGCGAAAAAGCGGACGATGCCACCGATGAGGGAAGGGGAGTGAGGCGTGTTCATGGCGCGAGCGAGCTCCAGCGCGAGGCGATTTTTTTCACTTCAAAATCGTCCAGTTGACCGGAAAGAAAGAGTAGGCGCGATCTGGCGGATTCGGCGCGAACGACAGTCTCCTGCGCCGCGCTTTCCGCTTCCAGAGCCATTGCGCGCATGGCTTGCAAATCGGCGATGGATTTGCGGCCTTCCCTATACAATTTTTCCGTCAGCGCGACGGCTTCCTTGGCGTCTTGCGCGGCCTGTTGCGAAGCGGGAGCGTCCGCTAACGATGCGTCGTAACGCGACGCCGCTTCCGCGACGGTTCGCGCGATTTCATCGCGCAGCGCGGCATCGTCCTGTTGCAGTTGCTCCAGAGCGGCGCGAGCGGCTTTCACGCGAGCGGAATAGGCGGGGTCGAACAAATCTACCGTTCCTTGGACGCCGACAGTGTAGTTGTCCGCCTGCTTTTCAAACTTGCGCGTGTTGCTTTCCGTTTGGCCGAATGCGCTCACGCGTGGCAGCCACTTGGCTTTCTCACGGCCCAGTTCCGATGTTTTGGCTTTGATGGTTGCTTGAAGCGCGGCGAGGTCGCTGCGAAAAAGGAGCGCTTGGGCGATCCATTCCGTCATGTTTTTTTGCGGCGGCGCGGAGAGTTCCGGTAAGGGAGAAAAGCGATGCGCCGTTTCGACGTTTTCATTTTGCAAAATGTTAAGGGCAGCGAGAGTCGCGCGGCGGTGCGCTGTGAGAGCGTTGCGCGTTTGTTGTAATTTGCTGGAAGCGACGCGGCCCGCAAAAAAATCCGCGCCCACGACGAGGCCTTGCTCTTTTAATTCCTGCGCTTCCTTCAAATCCTTTTCCGAAGCGCGCAGGGTGACGGAGGCCAGCCGCAAAAGCCGTTCCGCCAGCGCGCTGTTGAGATAAGCTTCGATGGCCAGCAAGGAAGCTTCCATGCGCGTGAAGCTTTGCTCTTCTTGGCGCGATTGGACGAGGTGTTTGGCCGTGCGCATCGAAGCGATGGTTTGAAAAGCGTCGAACAACGGAATCTCCAAGCGCAGCGCGCCGTTGTAGTTGTTGTAATCATCCGGATGATTGAGATTGGAGATGCGAAAATCATCGTCAGTGAACGACCGTTGCTTGAGCTTGGACATGAAAACTTCCGTTGGATCGTCCGTCCTTTTCCATCCGACATTGCCTTGCAGTTTAGGCAAAAGACCGGACACGGCTTGGGATTGCAGCGCGAGAGCTTCCTCCAAGCGCGCGTTTTGTTTTTTCAAAAGAGGGTAATGCGCCTGAATCTTTTGCCACGATTCTTCAAAAGACAGCAGAGGCGCGTTGCTTTCTGGAAGAGGCTCTTCTTCTTGTTGAGCTTCCGGCAATGAAGCTGGAGGCGGAACCGGCGGCGTTGGCGGATTTTTTCTTGGAGGAGTTGGGGATGCGGGAAGGGAAGGGGTTTCGTCAAAGAGCGGAGGGCGTTCCGGCGCGGCTGGGGAAGGCGATGACGGCTCGTTGCCGCAACTAACGCAAAGAAAACCGGCGAATAAGAGCGGGAGAGCAAAACACGCCCTGCGCGCTTGGCTCTGAAATTTTTCTTGCGCTTTCACGTTGCAGATAACATATTCCTATGTATTCATATGACAATAAGAAAATTTAAAAAACTTTCTCCGCGTCAACTCGGCGAGATGGCGCGGCTTTTCCGCGCTCTTGCGGAGCCGTCGCGCCTCGCGCTTTTGCAAAGTTTGCGCGAAAGGCCGATGACGGTCAATGAATTGACAAAGTCGTGCGGCCTGCTTCAGGCCAATGTTTCCAAACAACTCGGCGCGCTTTATCAGGCCAATTTGGTGGTGCGTCGCCGTTGCGGCAAATCCGTTTGCTACGCGCTCCGCGATTCCATTGTTTCCGAGCTTTGCTTGCGTGTTTGCGGCAAGCTTTTGAAAGACGCCAAAGCCAGCGTGGCGGCTTTTAGGGCTTAGTTGAGTTGAAGAGTTGGCAACGGCCTGATTCTCGTGTAAGCCCTTTTTCGTGTTAGCTCCTTCCGATTATCTTGATTTGCAGAAGACCGAGCATTTGCCGTTGTTCGAGGGTGTGCATTACGCTTGGGAATCGCTCGCCCAAATCGCCGACTATCTCAAGTTTCGCCTCAAACCGGCCATACACGGCAAGTTAGTGGGGCAGCCTTTTATCGGCAACCAAGTGTATATTGGCGAGGGGACTGTCGTTGAGCCGGGCGCCTTTATCCAAGGGCCGGCGTGGATTGGGGCGAACTGTGTCGTGCGCCACGGGGCTTACATCCGCGAGAACGTCATCGTCGGCAACCACTGTGTTTTGGGCAACAGTTGCGAATTCAAGAACTGCGTTTTATTCGACGACGTTCAAGTTCCGCATTTTTCTTATGTGGGCGACAGCATCCTTGGTCACGCCGTTCACCTCGGCGCAGGCGTTATTCTTTCTAATCTCAAGCTGGACAAAACGACGATTCAGGTTCGCCTTGCTGATCAAGTTTTAGACACGGGCTTAAGAAAATTCGGCGCGATTGTGGGCGACCGATGCGAAGTCGGCACACATGCCGTGCTGAACCCCGGCAGTATTCTAGGCCGCGATTGCATCGTTTATCCCGAAACGTGCTGGAGAGGTGTTTTGCCTGAAAACTCCATCGTCAAAGGAACGACGGAATACGTCGTCATACCGCGGCGTTTGTTTTAAGGGCGTTTCTTAAACGTAGGGCTTGCCCAAGAAGCGGGTGAGATTGGCAAAGGCGAACGTTTTTTCCTGCAACCCCGAAAAGATATTGGGAACGGCTTCGGCGGTTTGAGAATGCAAATCATGCAGAAGGACGATGGAGCCGGGCGTGGTTTGAGAGACGACGCGGGAAGTAATGGCCGATGCGCCCGGGCGCGACCAATCGCGGGGATCCACAGACCAATAAACAATGCCAAGGCCCTTGGAAAGCGGGATGTGGCCTTGCGCCCTTTTATTAAACGCGCCGTAGGGCGGCCTGAACCAAAGCGGCGCCTTGCCCGTCGCATTGAAAATCGCTTCTTGCGTTTTCTCTAACTCATATTCCACTTGGGAAGCCGAGAAGCGGCTCAACACCGAATGCGTGTAAGAGTGATTAGCCGCCTCGTGGCCAGCATCCACCACCTCTTTGGCAAGGGCGGGGGAAACTTCCACCTTTTTGCCGATCATAAAAAACGTCGCGCGGAGATTGTGTTTGTCCAATTCTTTGAGGATCACATCCGTCACGCCCGGCGTCGGGCCGTCGTCAAACGTAATGGCGATGCGATTGCCGAAGCCACAGCCTTTTGAAACAAAATGCGGGTTGACAATTTCCTCGCCGCCCGTGATCTCCACCTCCGCTTGCGCCCAGCGTGGCAGCGCGGCGATGGCCGCCAAGCCGAGAACGGTTTTCTTGATAAATTCAGCCCGAGTCACGCCCTAAAACTAGGTCTGAATTTGCGAAAAAGCGAGATGTTTTTATTTTAAAATGGAATTTTAAGGAGAGTAAAAAGAGTATATTTTTTACTTTTCTTTTTTGAAGAAAAAAACACGCTTCTTTTGTGGATTTTGAATATGATTTCAGAAAGAGCGGAATTAACAAAATCAAGCATGGCATTGACTTTAAAGATGCGCAAAGAATGTGGGAAGGAGAAGTCGTGGAGATGAATTCACGACGAGAGGGCGAACTGCGCAAGCTTGTTGTTGGCAAAATAGACGGCGTATATTGGACTGCTATTACTACGCGACGCGGGCGCAACATTCGCGTCATCAGCGTTAGGAGGGCGAGAGGAGATGAAAGGAGTTTTTATGAAAATCAAATCTAAGACAGTTCGCGCAAAAAACGCGACAAATGCTGGTAATCTTGAAGCGCGTTTTGACGCGGGCGAGAACGTTCTGGATTATTTTGACGTAAAGAACGCTAAAGTTGTTCGTCCTTCTATTCGTCGGGTGAACGTGGATTTTCCCATGACGGTTCTTCATCGGTTAGATGTGGAAGCTTCTCGTGTTGGCGTTACTAGGCAGTCGTTGATTAAAATGTGGCTTTTTGAGAAACTTGAGTCTCGGCGTTCTAAGCCTAAACGCTACAAACGGCGCGCCCTTTATAGTTGAGGTGTAGCAAGAGCCTCTACCAATTTCTGGTGAATCCCGTCAAAGCTGCCGTTAGTGAAAACGGCTACAACGTCGCCCGGTTGCAGCATCGGCTTGAGCTTGGCCACAATCGCCGCCGCGTTGGGTTCGTAATAAGCGGGGACGCCAGCGCGCGCGATGTCTTCCATCACTTTTTCCGGATTCAGCCGTTCTTCTTCGGGAATTTGCTCCAATCGGGCGACTTGGCTGATGAACACGCCGTCGGCCAGTGCGAGGGCGGCGGGCAGTTCTTTTTGAAAAACATTGCGGCGGGTCGTGTTGGAGCGCGGCTCAAAAAGCGCCCAAAGTTTTCTGTGCGGAAACTTCAGACGCAGCGCGCCAATCGTCTCGCGCAACGCGGTGGGATGATGGCCAAAGTCATCCACGATAGTGACGCCGTTGATTTCCGCTTTGATTTCCATCCGCCGTTTGATGCCTTTAAAAGCGGCGAGAGCGGCGGCGATTTGGTCGAGCGGGATTTGATAAAAATGTGCGGCGGCGATGGCCATGCCCGCGTTGCGGACGTTATGGACGCCGTAAAGCGGGATGCGAAATTCGCGCTCCAACATGCGGAACGTCGAGCCGCTCGCATCCGCTCGAACGTCCGTGATGCGCAACGCGGCGTTCGGCGATAGGCCGATTTCCAGAAGCTGCGGCTTGGCGTGGCGCGTCACGGCAACGGCGTTCGGATCGTCCGCGTTGAGCAAAATCATCCCGTTGCTGGGCACGATGTCCACTAAACGGCGGAAACTGGTTTGAATCACTTCAAGCGAAGGAAAAATATCCGCGTGGTCAAATTCGATATTGTTAATAATCACCAGCTCCGGCAGGTAATGGAGAAACTTGCTGCGTTTGTCGAAAAACGCCGTGTCATATTCGTCACCCTCTAAAATCCAGTGCTGGCCGTCCTGCCGCTTGCAGCCTTCGCCGAAATTAAGCGGGATGCCGCCAATGAGCCAGCTCGGCTTCATGCCCGACGCTTCGAATATCCAAGCTGTAAGAGAAGTCGTCGTCGTCTTGCCATGCGTGCCGGTGACGACGATATTGTGCGTCTGCCTCAGAAAAAACGTTCGCAGCGTTTCGGGCAGGGAAAGGTAATAAAGCCGATTGTCCAACACTTCCTCCAGCTCCGCATTGCCGCGCGAAATAGCGTTGCCGATGACGACGAGGTCAGGTTTGTGCCGCAAGTTTTCAGGCTTGAAACCCGTCATCACGCGAATGCCCTTTTCCTCAAGAAACGTGGACATCGGCGGATAAACATGATCATCCGAGCCAGTCACCTCGAAGCCGTCTTCCTTGAACATCGCGGCCACCGCGCCCATCGCCGTGCCGCACACGCCGAGGAAATGAACCTTGCGGAAGTTTTGTTTCATAAGTCGCTTGTGAAATAGTTTAACAAAATGGGGCATTAGTCACATTTAAAATGATATGGGAAAGGTAAGCAAAGAAGTGGAGGAGTTGCTTTCGGTGGACGCATCCAAAAGGCGAATAGACGATGCTATTGATCTAATTATATCAATCAATGACTTTGGAAAACCGGAGAATCTAAGAGAATGTCAATCAGCAACCGCAACTTTACTTGATAAGGGGTTAGATTGGAGTCCCGAAGGCAAATTTCCACTGTTTCCAAGTATTGACTTACATAAACCTGATCCCGAGGTAACCACCTTTTGGCGCGTAACAGATCATCCAGACCCTGGATTAGGAGGTGTTTTCAATGGCCAGGTATTTGCATCTCCAAGTTTAAGCATTGCATCATTTTTTGGGCCGCTTTTTAATATCATGCATACTAAATCGCATAGACGTCTTCTTCCTCCCGAATACATGTTTTTGGCAAAATATGAGCTTGATTCCCAACAAGCTAAGAACATGGGTTACCACCCTATCCATGGGATTTTAAGAGGGGAAAAAGGATGCGACTTGAATGAGATTGTTCAAGTGGTCAAAGAGGAGAACGCAAAGAATGGAGTTCATCATCGGGAGATAACAGCAGATCAGTGGATAAATTACGGTTTAGAGGTTCTTATTCCAAGTGACCGGGAAGCTAAGCCTTACATGATAAGAATGAAGGATCCTGATCATGTAGAAGAATCTTTGAAGCATGCGGATAAGGTGCTTCCAAGAGAGTTATCAGAACATATAAGGTTTTATGTGGCAGAATGTGCAGATTTTGAGATAGCTGAAATACCTGATACAGGAAAATGGCCGCAATTCTTGGGAAGGGTAGCGCAAGTTAACGAAATTCTTTTGAAAGATAGAAGACTGTATGGATTAAAAAGAGCTGTTGAAAGTGAAGAGGCGAGATTTTTGCTGAACGCCAAAGTGTATGAAATTGAACAGGCTATACCTGTTGCTCAAGAATTTGCAGAAAAGAATAAGGGATTGCTGGATGAACTGCAAAATTGGGAAAACTCCGTTCAAAGAACTGTTGGTAGAGAAGCGCTAAGAATGGAGGAACAATCTTTTGAGATGGTTAATGTGCATCTTGACGACTTGAGGCAAGGGTTAAGTAAGGTGGAAGGATATTCGGAATATCGTCTTGTAGAAACCGCAAAACGGTCGGCACGGAAATTTGTAAGTTCTTACCAAGGAGTAGAGGATTTTCCTAGAGCCTGTGAGGAAATTACGAGAGCAAAAGGAGAGATAAAATCAATAGAAAAGCAGGTTGCTGCAAGGGTGCAAACGCTTCTTCCGGATCCAACAGAGGCTGATATAACGAAAACAAGACATCAGGAGTTGCAGTCTTCGAAAGTGATTTCTCTTTGAGCCTTTCAAAAATCATTTCGTTTGCGTTGTTCTAAGCTTTGCGGCACAAAAACGCCATGAACGAACAGGAAATTTTAAAATTGCTAAGCAGCGTCGGCGGGGTGATTACGGACAGCCATATCGTTTATACCTCCGGTAAGCACGGTTCGGCTTACGTCAATAAGGACGCCATTTATCCGCACACGAAAGAAACTTCGGAACTTTGCCGCGCCATTGCCGAGGAGTTTGCGCAGGCGCAGGTGGATGTTGTCATTGCTCCGGCTATCGGCGGAGTGATTCTCTCGCAATGGGTGGCGCATCATTTGAGCCAGATTTGCAAACGGGAAGTGTTGGGCGTTTATGCGGAGAAAGACGAAAAAGGAGAGGGGTTCGTCATCAAGCGTGGATACGATAAGCTGATTTCGGGCAAAAAAGTTCTCGTGGTGGAAGATGTGTTGACTACGGGCGGCTCGGCCAAGAAAGTCATCGAAGCCGCGCGCGCGATTGGCGGGCAGATTGTCGCGCTCGCCGTCCTATGCAATCGCGGCGGCATCACGCCGGAAGAACTCGGCGGCGTGCCGAAACTCTTTTCCCTCGTCAACGTCAAGCTCGACGCATGGGACGAAAAAGATTGCCCGCTTTGCGCGAAGGGCGCGCCGATTAACACGAACGTCGGCAAAGGCAGGGAATATCTCTCGCGCAAGAAAGCGGCGTGTTGTGAGGATTAATGCTCTAACGCTGCCTAAGAGATAGTCGGCGCAAAAAGAAAAAAGCGGATGCAAACGGCAGGGTGTCAAGGAGCCGGATGGGGAGTGTTATTTACGTCAATTGACGAAATAGAATTAACCCACATTAGTTTCATAACGATTACAAGTGTTTGTGACTGATGAATCCCAAGCAAATAACAATGTTAAAAGAGCTATTGGACGATGATTTTTCCCGAAAAATACTGGAGCAGTATGAAGGAGAAAATGATAGCGGAAAGAGATTGTTCCGTAGGAGAGCGACAAGATGGGTGAAGTTTATCAATGATATCACCCAAGCGCCAAAAGTTCTGCAATGGCTTAAGCCAGAATATAAGTGCTATTTAGATACGGATGCTGTGATTGCTAGGATTAATGTTGGAAGGGATATCCTTGTAAAAATATGCGGCGAAGGGCGAATGGGGGGCATTGATGGCATTAGGGAGATGATTTATTATTTGCTTTTAACAACCAATAAAGCGGGTTTTCAAGAAAGGGAGGGTGAAACTCTCGATGAACGGAGGTTGCGCCTCGACCGGCACATAGATGTCGTATTCAAACATAGAGAACGCGCGGAGCGCCGGTTGCGAGCCATTCTTCAAAATCCTGATCAATATCTTAAGGTTTATACACCGGCAGAAAGGGACAAGATTCTTGCCGAAATTAAGGATGCTTTCAGAGAGCGTTTTACCCGAAGGGGCGGGGGACACTTGGAAAAACTAGCCCTTTTTGTGAACAGAATGGGACAAGTGGAACGCACCTATAAAAAATGGGGGGAGACACCTCCCTTGGAGCCTCCAGATTCGGATTCAGATCCAAAGATAATAACAGAATATGAAAAATCTCTAACAAGATTTAAGATAAATAGACAAAGAAATATTGAAACAGCCAGTGGTTTGCTGCGAGATGTCATCGATTATAAAACGCAGTTCAAACCTCCGTTTAGAGCAAAAATATATGACGAAATCTCACAAGAAATCATGACCACATTTGAGAGACAGATTGGCGCTTATCGGAAGTTGTGCGCGTCTCTCACTATCTGTCACGGAAAAATTAGTCAAGGAAGCGAGGGCTTGTTAGATCAAAAAGAGAGGCCGGTTAAAATGAAGTTTCTTCAAGATCAATGTACTGCGTTGATCGCTAGTCATGCTGAAGCGACGTATTTATTAAGGCGTTATGCTCCGGATTTTTTAATGAAAGACACAAACTACCGTGATTTTCTTTTGAATGAATCTCCGAAGAATCCAAGGGGGCAAAGAGAGATGTTGAAATGGATTGAAGCTGTGGCATTAGGAGACACTAAAGATATGGAGAAAATAATGACAGATAGGAATGCTTCTTCTCTATCAATATCTTTACTTGAGACGACGACTGCTTTAGATGCGGCTCGCACAGTGGTGCATTTGATGCGAGAGGTTCGTAGGGATATTCAAGAATACCTCCGGCTTTCTATCGAACATTTGTCAGCATCTCATATGGATACGCCCTTGATGCGGCATCTCAAACGCTTCGATCAATACTTTGTTGATGATAAAAGTTTTTCCAAAGTTACCGATCGCCTATTGTCGTGCTACGATGAGATTAGTAAAAAAATTGCAACGACTCCTCAAACGCATTCAAGCTTACCTGACAATAAGCGTTCACAGACAGAACGACAACTTCTCAAAAATTTAGCCTCTCAAGACAATTTACCATTTGACTTGTAATTACTTCCTCTAGAAATTTCTTTGCTTTTGCTAGCGTGTGGGTGTAGCGTGCGCCAACATGGCCACGGAACCTTTTTCCATTGTCGAAGCGGTTGCTAAGGAAACGGGTTATCACTTTCGGAAAATCAACGACCGCGTATGTAAATTCCTTTTTTCCGGCGAACGTTTTAAGGCGATTGACGTGCTTGTCGTTTGGCAAGGTTCGCTTCTTGTTTTAGGTTCTGTTTTGGCGTCGAAATATACCGGTGAAAACGCAAGACTGGCTCACGAGCTTCTTGTCCTTAATAACAACCTTGACCGCGTCAAAGTGGGCGTCAACCAAGAGGGCATGTTATTCGTCCGCGTGGACGTTTCCATTCGCACCCTCGATCAGCAGGAGTTTAAGGAGAACCTCGACCAAATAGCCGCCGCCGCCGATTATGTTTTTGGCATTATCCAAGCTTACGATTCCCTGCGCGGCAAACAGACGCCAGCAGCGAGTTTGCCTTCTCGATCTTGATTATTTTCGTCGGTGTGGCAGTGTGGAATAGTTTCCTATGCTGGCGTTTGATCCCATCACACGATATTTTTACGCGGACAAGAAAAACAGGACGCAAGGCCCTTTCACCGCTGCCGAGCTCTATCACTTATATTGTCAGGGAAAAATCACGCAGCGGACGCAGATTATCCAAGAACACGACCGCAGTTGGAGACCTTTCAGCTATCTTTTGAAAGACATTTCCGGCGGGCATCATTGATTTTATGTTGCGATACGACGCTCTGCTTCGGCTGCGGGAAAACTGCGCGGGCGAAGGGCGCGTTGACGAAGCTTTTCTTCAAAGGCTGTGGTTTGAGGAGACGCATCAAAATTTGCTGACGACGACGGACGGCGAGCGCATTGAAATTCTCCAACCCGGCTTTTGGAATCGGCGCGGCGGGCCGGATTTTTTGCAAGCCGCTCTTAAAAACGAAAAAGGCGAGGTGGAAGTTGGCAGCGTCGAGATTCATTGCAGCTCTATCGGCTGGCATCAGCACCGGCATGACAACAATCCCGCTTACGACAAAACCATTTTGCATGTGATTTGGGAAAAAACCGCCAAAGATTTTTTCCCGCGCACGCGCGAGCGGCTTCCCGTGAGGCAAGCGGAGCTGTCGCGTCAATTGCGCTTGCCCCTCGCGCGGTTAAAATCGCTCTTCACCAGTTCGGAGGAAGAGCGCAAAATCGGCGCGCGGGCGGGGCGTTGTTCCCGGATTTTAAGCGAGTGGGACAACAAGCGGTTGACGGCTTTGCTGGAGGATGTGGGCTGGCTTCGCTTCCAGCAAAAAAAGGCGTTATGGCAAATGAGAGAGGAAGCGACAGGCCGCGCGCAGGCTTTGTGGTTGGGCGTCGCGGAGTCGCTTGGCTATGCGGAGAACAAGGAAGCGTTTCGTTTTTTAGCGCAAAAATTAAAGATCGAGGATTTGCTCAAAATTCAGCCTGTGTTGCGGCGCGAGGCGTTGCTCTTTGGCGCGGCGAATTTTTTGCCGGATAAAATCTTGCCGCAGGACGGCCAATGGTTCAGGCAATTGTGGAACTATTGGTGGGCGGATCGAGCGGAATGGGAGAGTTGTATTCCCTCGCGCGATTTATGGAAATTCGCCGGTGTTCGGCCATTAAACAGGCCGGAGAGGCGGTTGGCGGTTCTTGCTTTGCTGGCGCAGAATCAAAATTGGAAAACCTTTTTACAATTAGCCAAGCAAGGCGAACCGAAAACGTTGGAGGAATGGCTGGCCAAGCTTTCGCATCCCTTTTGGGATTCGCACTACACTTTGCGTTCCGCCGTCAAAAGCGGGCCGTCGGCCTTGATTGGGAAAGAAAGAATTCAATCGCTGCTTTTTAACGTCGTTTGGCCGCTTCACCGTTTTGAAGACGCCAAGTTATTGAAATGGCTGCGCCAACCGGCTGGGCACAATTATTCTTCCCGCATCGCGGCGGTGCGTTTGCTGGGGAATCGGCGGTTGCCCTTGACCTTGTTGGCGCGGGAGGGGTTGTCGCAGATTTACGCCGATTTTTGTTCACGCGATCAAACGCGCTGTGAACAGTGCGGTTTTTCCGAATGGGCGAAGGAATTCTCGCTTGATGGAATGAGTTAAGGGGATAGCTTCAACAGGTTATGATTATTCTTCTTGGAGCTTCGGGATATGTGGGAGCTAAGTTTCGTAAATTTTTAGAATCGAAGAAAATTCCTGTTTATTCCTTGAACCGGCGCGAGGCGGATTACGCCTCCAACGGCGTTTTGGCTCGTTTTCTTAAAGAAAAAAAGCCTGATTTTCTCATCAACGCCGCCGGTTACACGGGCAAGCCCAATGTGGACGCTTGCGAAGATCACAAAGCGGAAGCTTTGTTGGGCAACGCCGTTTTGCCCGGCATGGTGGCGATGGCTTGCCGCGAGGCGGGCGTGCCGTGGGGCCATGTCTCAAGCGGCTGCATTTATAACGGCTACAAAAAAGACGAAGGCCGCATCATTCCTTTTACGGAAGAAGACGCGCCGAATTTTTGTTTTCGGACGAATCGTTGCAGCTTTTACAGCGGCTCGAAAGCATTGGGAGAGGAAGTTTTGGCGGGAGAGAAAAACTGTTACATCTGGCGTTTGCGCATTCCGTTTAATGAAGAAAATAATCCGAGAAATTACCTTTCCAAATTATTGCATTACGAGCGGCTCATGGACGTGCGCAATTCGCTTTCACATTTGGACGAATTCGTGCGCGCTTCGTGGGAATGTTGGGAAAAAAGCGCGCCATTCGGCATTTATAACGTGACCAATCCCGGCCATGTCACGACGAAGGAGGTCACCGAGCTGATTCAAGCGGAAGGCCGCCGCAGGGAAAAAGCTGGAGATGCGGAAACAGCGCGCGCGTTTCTCAAAAATTTCCAGTTTTTTAAGGACGAAGAAGAGTTCATGCGCTTGGCGGCAAAAACGCCGCGTTCTAATTGCGTTTTGGATTCTTCCAAACTGCTTGCCGCCGGTATTCACATGCGGGACGTCCGCGAAGCTTTGGAAGACACTCTGCATCACTGGACGTGGAAGCCATGAATTTACTGGTTACAGGCGGGTGCGGATTCATTGGCTCTAATTTTTTGCGCCTGCTTTTGGCCGGTCAATTGCCGTTGGGCAAAGTCGAAACCGTTGTCAACCTCGACCTGCTCACCTACGCCGGCAATCCGGAAAACCTAGCCGATGTCGCCAATGATCCGCGTTATATTTTCGTTCAAGGCGACATACGGGACGCCTCGCTTGCGGCTTCCTTGCTTGAAGAAAAGAAGATAGACGCCGTCGTTCATTTTGCTGCCGAGTCGCATGTGGATCGTTCCATTGATTCGCCGGAGCCTTTTTTACAAACCAACGTTTTAGGCACGCTGCGCTTGTTGGAAGCGGCGCGGCATTACTGGAATCGTTTGTCCGATAAGAACCGCTTTCGCTTCCTGCATGTTTCCACGGATGAAGTTTATGGCTCTCTTTTGCCGCATGAACCCGCGTTTTCAGAGAAAACGCCCTTTGCGCCGAACAGCCCTTATGCCGCTTCCAAAGCGGCGAGCGACCATTTCGCGCGCGCGTATCATCACACTTACGGCTTGCCTGTCATGGTCACTAATTGCAGCAACAACTACGGCCCGTATCAATTTCCCGAAAAACTTATTCCCCTCATGATTCTCAACGCGTTGGAAGGAAAACCTCTGCCCATTTACGGCGACGGCACCAACGTGCGCGACTGGCTCTACGTTGAGGATCATTGCCGCGCCGTGGCTCTTGCTTTGGCAAAAGGCAAGGCGGGGGAGACCTATAACATCGGTGGAAAAAATGAGATGAAGAATGAGGAAGTGGTGGATTGTCTTTGCGAAATTTTAGATGAGCTGCATCCTGTTGGGCGGCCTCACAAGCGGCTCAAAACTTTTGTCGCCGACAGGCCGGGACATGATCGCCGTTACGCTATGAACTGCGCCAAAATCGAAAAAGAATTAAGTTGGACGCCGCAAGAAACCTTTCGCACGGGCATTGAAAAAACCGTGCGATGGTATTTGGAGCATCGGGCGTGGAGCGAGAACATCGCGCGGAGCTGTTACGCGCGGGAACGTTTGGGGCTAAAATGAAGCGAAAGGGCATTGTTCTGGCGGGCGGCGCAGGCACGAGGCTTCATCCCATCACCAAAGGCGTCAGCAAGCAGCTCATCCCTCTTTACGATAAGCCGATGATCTATTACCCCGTCTCCGCTCTTATGTTGGCGGGCATCCGCGAGATTTTGTTGATTTCCACGCCGCATGATTTGCCGATGTTTCGAAAGCTGTTCGGAGACGGCGGCCATTTGGGATTGAGCTTTTCTTACGCGGAACAGCCGGAGCCGAAAGGCTTGGCGCAAGCTTATCTCATCGGCGCGGAATTTTTAGGCCAATCGCCTTCTTGCCTGATTTTGGGCGACAATTTTTTCTATGGCCATGACTTCGACGGTTTCTTGGCGCGCGCGGATGCGAGGGAAAAAGGCGCGACGATTTTCGGCTATCGCGTGGCCGAGCCAAGCGCGTACGGCGTGGTGGAAATCGGCCCCGACCAACGCGCGTTGTCTCTGGAAGAAAAACCAAAAAAACCAAAATCTAACTACGCCGTTCCGGGCGTTTATTTTTATGACGAGCAAGCCATCGTCCTTGCGCGCCGGCTTCAGCCTTCCGCGCGCGGCGAGCTTGAGATCACCGACCTCAATCGCGCTTACTTGGAGCGCGGCGAATTAAACGTGGAGCTTTTAGGCAGAGGCACGGCGTGGCTCGACACCGGCTCGCCGGACGCATTGTTGGAGGCTTCAAATTTTGTTCAAGCCATCCAAAAACGGCAGGGACTGAAAATCGGCTGCTTGGAGGAAATCGCTTTCCAAAAAGGCTGGATCAACGCCGCTCAACTGGCCGCGCTCGCCGAACGCATGGGAACGACCGAATACGCACGTTATTGCGCATCAGTCGCTTCTGCGCAATAAAACACCGCGTCGGCATTTGCTTCGCCGGTTTTCTTTAAGATGACAGAAGCCTCGCGTTCTTTTACTAGAGCGCCAAGCGGGGAAGAGGCATCGGCAAGGGTGTTTTCGATTTGAGCAAGCGTCAAAGGCGCGCGGGCGAAAAGCCAAAGCGCGCGCGCTTGCTTGAGAAGATGAAGCGTCAGGGCAAGGCGAGAAGATGAAGACGATTGTCTTCCGCTTTGCGACGTGGCGAGCGGGCTTATTTCTTCGGCTTCGTCAGCCAAAAGAGCAGGAGGAGATGAGGCAGTTTCGCTCACATCGAGAATGGCGAGGTCCAATCTCGGCGGATCGCTCAATTCTACTTTTAACCGGCGTTCATAATCGGCGGCCACAGCTTCCGGTTTTCCTATTTCCGTTTTCCATCGTTCCAAGTGGATGCGATGAGGATAGAAGGCCTCAAAAATCGCGCGATAGTGGCTGTTGCGGTGTTTCGGCGACACACATTGCTCATTCACAATAAAAAAACGCATCGCCGACCACGCCGTGTCCAGTCGCGCAAGACGGCGATAAAAGGGCAAAAAAAGCGGCTGGCCGCACAGAGCCGCTTTGAAAGAGCCTCGGCGGTGAATGGCCTGCCCGCTCGTTTGCTGCCATTGGTCGGCAAGCGCGTCGAGCCACGCGGCTTCGTCAGGGAAAGTAAAGTAGTTCATGAAGATGTGGCCTTAACAAGCTCTGCCAGCCTGCGCAATGCTTCTTCGCGCGATTGCAGCTTGCCTTCAAGTTGTTCTTCTTCGATGGCGGCGAGAATTTTGCCGACGATAGGCCCGGGTTTTAATCCCAGAGCCAACACATCGCTTCCCGTCACAAGCGGCGGCGGTTTGATTTGCGCCTCGCCCAGTTCATTTTTTTTCTGAACGAGGAAATGATAAATATCTAGCTGTTCGTGGCTGCACAGGCAGTCGAGTCGGTGCATTTCAAGCTCTTTTTCAAAATAAGGGCGGGCGAGCAGCCGCTTCAGCGTGCTCAAACGCATGTTCATCGCGTCTTTAAACGTCATGTGATTGACGATGATGGCGGTCACAGCTTCGATTTGGTCATTAGAAAAACGCAGCCTCTGCATGATTTTTCCCGCCATGCGCGCGCCGATGGTTTCGTGCTCGTTGAAGCGGATGCGTCCTGTCTCGTCCACTTTGAACGCGGGAGATTTGCCGATGTCGTGCAAAAGAACGCTCCACGCCAGCTCCAGCGTTGGTTGGCGCATCTGCTTCAACATGAGCCGGACGTGCTCATAAACGTCGCCTTCGGGATGAAATTGCGGAGGTTGAGCGACGCCCTTTTGCGCCGCGACTTCCGGCAGCCAGACGGCCAGCAAGCCGCTTTCATTCAATAAATCTAAGGCGCGCTGCGGGTGATCGCCGGTGAAACAGCCTGTCAATTCATCGCGCACGCGTTCCGGCGCGAGACTGCGGGTTTGTGTCGCCATCGCGCAGAGAACAGACCATGTGGCCGGCTCAATTTCAAAGCCGAGCTTGGAGGCAAACCTCACCGCGCGCAAAAGCCGGAGATGATCTTCTGCAAACCGCTCCTCGGCCTTGCCGATGGCGCGGATCGTTTTCTTGGCGAGATCAGCTTCACCGCCGACGAAATCAATGACCTTGCGGTTGATCGGATCATAAAACAGGCCGTTGATCGTAAAATCGCGTCGTCGCGCGTCTTCTTCCGGCGAAGAAAACGTCACCGTCACAGGATGCCGCTTGTCCAAGTAAGGCCCGTCGCGGCGGAACGCGGCCACCTCAAACGTCTCGCTTCCCTCCATCACGCGGACAACGCCGAAGACCTTGCCCTGAACATCCGTCACGCGCTCGAAAAGCTCCTGCACACGCTCCGGCGGGGCGTTGGTGGCAATGTCAATGTCCTTAGACGGCCGGTTCAGCAACATATCGCGCACACAGCCGCCCGCGTAATAAGCCGTGAAACCGGCTTGCGCGAGGCGGCGGACGATGCTTTCAGCGCGGGCATTCATGCGGAAGCGTGGTGCGCGACGGCTTTTTCGTGATGTTGAAACGTGAGATAAACCACCCCGCCGACAAGCCCCCACACAAGATTAACACCAAAGAGAAGCAGGCCGAAAACCACCGCAGGCTCTTGACCCGCGCCCGTGACGGGATTCACCGAAATAAGGCCGTAAAGAGCGAACATCTGCGCCGCGCCGAATTCTCGCACGCCGTGGCCGTTAATACTAATCGGCAACGCCATGAGCATATAAACAATGGCCAAAATCACCATCATTTGAAAAAAACTTGCATGCAAATGTAACCCGCGCGCCAGACAATAACTCATCGAAAAACCCAGCAAATGAACGGCGAGGCAATAACCCAGCGCAATCAACGTGAGGCGAGGGGACTTTCCGTGTTGACGAAATCCTGCGACAAGCGATTCAAGAATTTCCCGCTTAGGAACGCGATGCCACAAAGCGCGCAAAGCGGGAGGGGAACGATGAAAAGGCAGAGCGGCCAGCAGCAAAATGAACGCGGCAAGAGCGGCCAACGTGCCCACAAGAGTCCACATCACCGCGCGCATTTCTTGGTTTTGCTCCATCAAGCGGAGCTGCCAAGGCAGCGTTGCCGCCGCTAACGTGAGAAGAACGCAAATGCCGAAAAAACGATCCATCACAATCGAAAGCGCGGCGCGGGCCTTGCGATGCGGCGCGTATTTAAGAATGTAAAAAATTTTAATCACATCCCCGCCGACGGAGCCGGGGAGAAAAATGTTAAAAAACTGCCCGATAAATGTAAGAGCCACCACCGGCTTAAAGGACAGCGTAATGGCTTGAATTTTTAAAAGCGTTTGCCACCGAGCGGCGATGCACAAAAGCGCGCCGCCTAACAAACAACAAGCGGCAAGCAACCAACGCCAATCGGCTTGGACAAATTGACTGCCCAACTCTTTCCAATTCAGTTTCATCGCAAACCACGTCAAAATCGCCGCTGTCACCGCCGCGCGCAGAG
Organism: bacterium; assembly: GCA_043805085.1. Classification (GTDB taxonomy): domain Bacteria; phylum Verrucomicrobiota; class Verrucomicrobiia; order Methylacidiphilales; family Verrucolacustridaceae; genus JAZDII01. The sequence goes on along the minus strand of JAZDII010000078.1, from coordinate 20,617 downwards.
CCGTTCCCCACGAAAAAGAAGAGGATGATTTCTTAGACATTTCCTCCACTTTCCAACATTGGCCGCGCGAGGACAATGAGAAAACGCTCTTCATCATGCTCTTGCAAAAAAGGGGAAACGCGGCGTAGAGTGCTGCATGCGTTTTTCTTGTTGTATTGGAGCGGCGTTGTCGCTCGCATTGCTTTGCGGTTGCGCTTCTAGTAGAAAAAAAGAGGAACTGCCTCCAGACAGATTGCTCGAAGTGGAGGGCGTGAAGCAAATGGGCTCCGCGTATGAAGGCGGCAAGCCGCTGACGCCCATTTCCGCTCCAGCTCATCCTCCACTCAATGATTAAGCTTTTATGATCAAACTTGCCGACCTTGAGGCTCAATATCAGGAAATCGAAGCCGAGTTAGTTCCCGCCGTGACGCGTGTGCTGAAAAGCGGTCGCTACATCCTTGGGTCGGAAGTGGACGCTTTTGAACAGGAATTTGCCGCTTTTTGTCAGGCCAAGCACGCCGTTGGCGTCAATTCAGGCACAAGCGCGCTCCACCTCGCGCTGCTTGCGGCGGGCGTGAAAGCCGGAGATGAAGTGATCACCGTGCCCTACACTTTTGTTGCTACTGTGGCGGCGATTCTCTACATCGGCGCAAAACCCGTGTTCGTGGACATCCGTCCCGACACTTACACGATGGATGCCGACCAAATTGCTTCCAAAATCACGCCGCGCACGAAAGCCATCCTTCCTGTCCACCTCTACGGCCAGCCGGCGGATATGGAGCCGATTCTTGCCATCGCCAAGAAACATGGGCTGCCAGTCATCGAAGACGCGGCGCAGGCGCACGGCGCGCTCTATAAAGGCAAACCTGTGGGCGCTATTGGGGACATCGGTTGCTTCAGCTTTTATCCCGCTAAAAATCTGGGCGCGTGCGGCGAGGGGGGAGCGGTGACAACGAATAATCCGGCTTACGCTCAAACCGTCCGCTTGTTACGAAGCTGGGGCGAGGAAAAGCGTTATTTCCATAAATACAAAGGATTCAATTATCGCATGGACAATATCCAAGGCGCGGCGTTGCGCGTCAAACTGCGCCACTTGGAAAAATGGAATCGCGCGCGCCAAGAACTCGCGCGGCTTTACGGAAAAACATTGCCGCAGGATAAAGTCATTGCTCCCGTCGTCGCGCCGGATCGCACGCACGTCTATCACATCTACGTCGTCCGTTGCCGCATCCCGCGCGATCAAATCCGTGAAACCTTGAACCGCCAAGGCATTGATAGCGCGCTGCACTATCCCGTCCCCGTTCATCTACAGGAGGCCTACAGCGACCTCGGCTACAAGCGCGGCGACTTTCCCGTCGCGGAAAAAGCCGCAGAAGAAGTCCTCACCCTTCCGCTCCACACTCACATGACGCCGGAGCAAGTAAAGACAGTGGCGCAGGCCGTAGCGGCTATTTAATTTCTTTTCCCGTGCGCCTGTTCTAAACTTGTGGCTATGCAAACATGCCCCGTCCGCAAGCGGGAGATTTTTGGTTGGTGCTGCTTTGATTTCGCCAACTCGGCTTTTACGACGGTGATCATCACCGTCATCTATAGCGTATATTTCAACAACGTCGTCGCTCAAGGCCATCCTGCGGCCAAGTCGTGGTGGGGCATCGCCTCCGCTGCGGCGCAAACCATTGCCATCGTCCTTTCTCCGTGGCTGGGCGCGGTGGCGGATTTCACGGCGCGCAAAAAACTTTTTCTCATGGCCAGCGCGGTCATTTGTTCGCTTTTTACCGCCACGTTATATGGCGTGGGGCCGGGCATGGTCGTCCTCGCGCTGATTTTAGTCAGCCTCGCCAATGTCGCGTTTTCTTTGAGCGAAAACTTTTGCGCCAGTTTTTTGCCGGAAATCAGCACGCCGGAAACGAGCGGCCGCATCTCCGGCTACGGCTGGAGCTTTGGCTACATGGGCGGCTTGGCAAGTCTGGGCCTTGCGCTGGCCATCATTCAATACGGCGAAAAATACGCGCCGTGGACATTCCCCCTGACGGCGGTTTTTTTCATTGTCGCTTGTCTGCCCACGTTTTTTTGGCTGAAAGAACGCGCCAAGCCGCAGCTTTTGCCAGCCGGTTTTTCTTTTTGGAAAATGGGCTGGAAAGAAGTCTGGCGCACGACCAGCCGTTTTTCTCAACACCGCACGCTCGCCGTTTTTTTCGTCAGCTTCACCTTTTTCATGTCGGGACTTTGGGCCATCATCGCTTTCGCCGCGCTATTCGCCGACGAAGTTCTTCATTTTTCGCAAAAAGAAACAATTCTGCTCTTCGTTTTTCTTCAAATCAGCAGCGCGGTCGGCGCGTTTGTGTTCGGTTTTTTTCAAGACAAATTAGGCTCTAAAAGCGCCCTTGTGACGGCCTTGCTTCTTTGGCTTGTCGTTTCCGTTTGGGCGTTTTTTTGCCAAACCAAGACGGAATTTTTCATCATCGGCAATCTCGCGGGGTTGGGAATGGGTTCGCTTCAATCAGCCAGCCGCGCCGTTGTGGCGCAACTCGCGCCGGAAGGAAAATCCGGCGAGATTTTCGGTTTTTGGGGACTATTCGGCAAGCTGGGTGGAGTGTTGGGGCCGTTGAGCATGGGCGTTTGGGCCACTCTCTTTGATTTCCGCCTCGCCGCTTTGTTGAACGGATTATATTTCTTGGCGGGGCTGCTGATTTTGTTGAAAATTCCTCTCCGCCGTGCCGTCTCCTCAAACTGATTCCTAAGGGAGGCTGTTAAGAAATAGTCGTAGGTCTTTTTGCGACTTGCTTCGTTTTTTAGGCTAGGACATATTTTATTTCAATATGCCCCAGCCTATGAAACTTCGCCATTCGCAAAAATCCCTCGCAATGTCCCCTCCTACGCCTATTCAGCGAAAGACCCTCTGATGGATATTCAAGCATTTCAAGGTCTCGCTCCCGCAGGGGAACGGGCGAATCAGGTTAATTGCGTGCCTTACGACGTGGTGGACACGAAAGAAGCGCGGCAGATCTCCCAAGGCAACCCCTACAGTTTGCTTCATGTGGACCGCGCGGAGATGGATTTGCCGGATGGCACGGATATTTATTCCGACGTGGTTTATGCGAAGGCGAAGGGAAATTTTCTTCATTTGCAAAAGACTGGCGCGCTGGTTCGGGAAAAAACGCCCTGCGTGTATGTCTATCGTCAAATCATGGGCATTCACACTCAAACGGGTTTGGCTGTCGCTTGTTCGGTGAAGGATTACGAAGAAAACCTCATTAAGAAGCATGAAAAGACGCGGCCTGATAAGGAGGACGACCGGACGCGGCTGATTGATACCATCGGCGCGCAGACCGGCCCTGTTTTTCTTACTTACCACGACAACGCAGAGGTGGACGCCTTGACGGCTCGCGTCACAAAAAACGCGCCGACGTATGATTTCACTGCGCCCGACGGCGTGCGGCACATGGTGTGGCGCGTTGCGGGTGGCGAGGATTTCGTCCGCGCTTTCGCTAAAATTCCCGCTGTTTATATCGCCGACGGCCATCACCGCGCCGCCAGCGCGGCTCGCGTGGCCAAGGAGCGGCAGAAACGCAATCCCTCGCACACGGGCAAAGAACCTTACAACTATTTTCTCGGCGTCCTTTTCCCGTCGAGTCAGGTTAAGATTTTGCCTTACAACCGTTGCGTGCATGATTTAAACGGCCTTTCCGTTGAAAAATTTCTCGCGGCGGTGAAAGCGGTTTTCCCTCTGCAAGAAAACGCTTTGCCTCAACCCGAAAAATCCGGCCAAGTGCGCATGTATGTCCAAGGCAAATGGCACGGCCTCGTTTGCTCCGCTCCCGCTAATGCCGACGCGGTAAGCCGGTTGGACGTAAGCGTGCTGCAAGATAAATTGCTCGCCCCCATTTTAGATATCCAAGACCCGCGCACGAGCAAGCGGATTGACTTCGTCGGCGGCATTCGCGGAACGGAGGAGCTGGTTCGCAAAGTGGATTCCGGCCAAGCCGCCGTGGCGTTTTCGATGTTCCCCACAACGGTGGAACAGATGATGGCCATTGCCGACGCCGGTCAAATCATGCCGCCCAAGAGCACGTGGTTTGAACCGAAACTGCGTTCAGGATTTTTTGTTCACACGTTTTAATACAAGTTTTAGACAAAGCCTTGTGTTTGTGCGCCCCATTTTCTATGCGCTCCCGCGCAGAAAATGGGAGATTGCTTCGCTTCCTCGCTCGCAATGACAATGCTGTGCGTAGTGCGTTTGTCATTGCGAGGAGCAACAGCGACGAAGCAATCTCGGGTGCAGGGGAGGTGTAAAATTTTAGCAACGTAAAAATGCAAAGTTAATTAACTATATATTCTGATACGATTTTAGCTCCAAACTGCACCCACAATAAGTCGCGGTTACTTCAACCACTCCCCCACCATCTCCATCGGCAAGCCGATAACGTTGGTGCGCGAGCCTTCGATGCTCTCAATAATGCTTTCTCCGTTTTCTTGCAAAGCGTAGGCGCCTGCTTTGTCGAGGACGTGAACGGTGGACAGATAATCTGAAATCGCGGCTTCGTCTAAAACGCGAAACGTGACGCGCGTGCGGGCAACGGCTTCGCAGTTGTTCTTGCGGTCGGCGGAAAGCCAAACGACGGCGGTCAAGACTTCGTGCGTTTTGCCGCTCAACCATCGCAACATCTCACGCGCCTCGTCCAAGTCCGACGGTTTGCCCAAGACACGCCCTTCGCACACGACGACTGTATCCGCCGCCAAAACGGGCGCGTCGGGATTTCGCGCGGCAACAACTTCGGCTTTGTGACGCGCGTTCCACTGGGCCAACTCGGACGGAGTGAAATCGGGATGCTCGCTTTTTTCTTCAACATCAGGCGCGTCCACGCGAAAAGCGACGCCCGCTTCGCGCAAGAGTTGTTGGCGGCGCGGTGAGGCGGAAGCTAAAATCAGTAACTTTTGCTCATTCTCCATGACTGGCTAAAAAATGTAGCGCAAAACGCACAATAAGAAGAAAAAAGTGTAAAAAGCGCTCTTTTATTCACAGGGCGGACTTTTTCCTGTTTTTTGTATAACTACGAGGGAAAAACGATTTTTTACCTCTCTAGGATTGCGCCTTATCCCCAACTTGTTCACAATACTCGCCAAGAAAAGCCAAATTTTGACTTTCCGAGACTCTTTCCCGTCTAGAACCTAGGTTCACAAATGGCCATTCAATTATCAGAAGGTCGCCGTCAATGGCCGCCCGCCGCAGTTTCCATTAAGTTGGAAGGCTTGCCAGCTATTCAAAGCGCCGAAAGCGAGCGCTCTCTTTTGGGCGCGATGTTGTCCGACCCCACGGCGGTGGTGGATCAGGCGATGGAGGAAAAAATCCGGCCTGAAGATTTTTTTAATCCCGCGCACCAAGAACTTTTTCGCGCGTTGACAGGAATGCGCAACGCCAACATGCCGATTGACCCCGGCACAGTGCTGCAATATCTCGAAGATCGCAAGCTGACGGATATCGTCGGCGGGCCTGCTTTGTTGGGAGAACTGGCGGCGGGCGTGGTTTCCGTGCTGACTGCGCCAGCGCATATGAAAACTGTGCGCCAAAAAAGTTTGCTGCGCCATTTGCAACAAGTCTGCGCGCAAATTGTCTATCACATCCATGAAAAGCAGCATGATGTGGAGGGAATCATGGACGAGGCGGAGAGCCTGATTTTCGGCATCACGGACAAGGCCGTCAGCCAAAGTATTTCCTCGTCAAGACAAGTCGTGGAAAGCGCGCTGGAGTTGGTCGAAAAAATCAAGAAGAGCAAAAGCAAGGGGCTTTACTCCGGCATTCCGTCAGGGTTCGACGCGCTGGATGCGCTGACGACGGGCTTCAAGCCGGGCGAGATGATTGTTATCGCCGCGCGGCCCGGCATGGGCAAAACGGCGCTGGCGTTGAGCATGGCGAAGAATTTCATCAAAGAGCGTTACGATGAAAAAGAAGACCGTTTTCTCAAACCCGGTTACCGCGTGGGTGTTTTCAGTTTGGAAATGACGAATCAGCAGTTGATGCTGCGCCTGCTGGCCTCGCACGCAAATTTGGGTCTGCAAAAAATCCGCGAGGGAAATTTGAGCGAAAGCGATTTGCGCGGGCTGCGGGACATCGCGGATGAGGTGGCGGAGATGCCGCTTTTTCTCGACGAGTCCAGCATGTTGACCGTTTCCCAACTGCGCGCCAAAGCGCGGCGCATGAAGCAGCTTTACGGCGTGGAAATTTTCATCGTTGATTATCTTCAGCTGCTGACTTCATCAAGCGAGAAGGCGCGGGACAACCGCCAAGTGGAGGTGTCGGAAATTTCGCGCGGTATCAAAGCGCTGGCTCTGGAACTGAAAATTCCCATCATCATTCTTTCCCAGCTCAACCGCCGACCGGAAGAAGGCCGCGGCGAGCCTGCGCTGCATCACTTGCGCGAGTCCGGCTCCATCGAGCAAGACGCGGATGTGGTGATGTTGCTAAGCCGCGTGGAAAATAACGCGGGCGAGCCGGAAACGATCAAACACGGCGAGGGTTTCGCCACCAAATACAGACTCAACATCGCCAAGCAGCGCAACGGCCCGACAGATTCGGTGAACCTCCTCTTCCACGGCATGTACACACGCTTCGACAGCATGCCGAGGGAAGCGAAGTAATCGCTTAGCGAAAAATCACGCGCGTGACGCGAAGTCCCAAGGCTTCGGAAAGTTGGGAAGCTAAATCTTTTCTCCGGCGCAGTTGAAACGAGAGCGTCGAACTCAAGCAACGGCAGACGGCGACGCCTTGTTGCGCGTCCACCTTTTCTAGCAACGTTTCTTGCGCGATTTCTTCGCCGACAATCGAAGCCCATGCCTGCTGCAACCGTGCGGGCTGCCTTCTCTGGCTGTTCTCAACATGCTGCACAACGTCGCTCAAAACACGCCGCCGTGTTTCCGTCGCGCGACGCTTAACCGCGTCGTGCGCCGAACTGCCGCTTTCTTCGGCGACTTGGAGAACGCGCGTGTAAAGACTGCGCTCGTGCGGCGTCATGCCGCGTTTGTGTTCTTTTTGAAACGCCGCCTCGACGCTCGTCATGCTCGCGTAACGCCGCGCCAGCTCATCATACACCGCGCGTTCGATGCGGCGTTTTTGGAGATCGGCCAGTTTGCCTTTTAAAAAATCGTCGGGTGAAGAAGCGCATTTTTCATTCACCTCGCGCCACGTGCGCAGGTAATCGGCGCGCAAGACCTTGAGATGCGGTCTGTCGGCGTCGCCCTCGCCGATGTAACGGTAGAGACGTTCCTCATCCACTTTGCCCCGGTTGCGGATGTATTTATGCTCGCGGGAAAGGCCGAGCTTTTTGTAAGTCAGCATCTCGTTTCGTTTAGGGGTCTGTTGCCAAGTGGGCGTAAGCGACGTTGCGATGGATTTTTGCGAATAGCGAAGCTTTGTAGGCTGGGGCATGTTGAAGCAAAATATGTTCCAACCTTGAAAATGAAGCAAGTCGCGAAAAGAGCCCCGACAGTGTCGTGGCAGGCTTTGTTGCTCGCTCGTCTGCCCCGCCTCGCGCCTTGCTTTTACATCAACTCCTTTTCGTGCCGTCCACTCCTATTCGGTGACAGATTCTCACGTCATGCATTGGAGCTTGGAAAATTCAAAAAAATTCGTTTAATAAAAGACGCATGAAGAGACTTCGACACTTTTTTATCGGCTTTTCCCTGATCGTGTTGGTTGCCTTTTTCCTTCCTTGGGCGAGGCCATTGCTGGAAGTCCACGACCCTTTTAGCCTGCGTGAGAAGCTATTGGAGGGAGAAGCCAATTTTGTGCAGAGTTATATCCTCATGCCGAGGTCAAGCTGGAATGAGATCTGGCGCAACCCTGCGGAGGGCGTTTCCGGTTATCAGATGGTTTCCTCGGACTCGCTTCGCGCCCGGTTGCTCGCGCAAACGGTTTCGGAAAATCTTTTTGGCTCGCTAAAGGACTGGCGAATGAAATTGGCGGCCATTCCGCCTATTGCCGCCCTTATTTGCCTTTTCGTCGCTTTACAAAGTTATCCTTCTTATTGGTGGCTCATGGGGCCGTCCCTAGCTCAAGCGTTATTTTACGCGGCGGTGCGATGGGAAATTAACCGAAGCGATTTCCTACGTTTAGAATTAAGCCTTGGAGCGGGGCTTTGGCTTACCCTTTATGGCAGCCTTTTGCTGGCACTCATCGGCTTCTTTGTCGCCCATCGTCTGAAAATGGCGAAAAGAGGCTCGGTTTGGGATTGATTTAAGCAGGTTTAGAATCCTGCGGTTTGTCGTCGTGGGAGCAGGAACAAGAACAGCCGTCTTTTTTAGGCTTTTCTTCCTTTGATGCTTCATTCAACTCTTTTTCAAAATCCCTTTTAGCCTTTTTGAATTCGCCGATGCCGCGGCCAAAGCTCCTCATCAATTCAGGCAATTTACTTGCGCCAAAAAGAAGAACGATGATAAGAACAATCCAAATCCATTCCGAACCCGTTGGAATAAGAGCAAGCCAAGCGTTCATGGCTATAATATGAGCCGTTTTTTCCCATAGACAATCTTTATAGTGGCGGCTTTTGCTCAACCTATGCTACACTGCCGACCTAAGAGCTTGGGGATAAGCTCTAAGGAAAGGGTATCTTATGAATCAACGCATTATTTTTATCGGGGTTGCCATTTTTTCAATGGCGGCGTTTTTTATCGGGTGCGATCAGATGGGGACGCTCCCTCAACACCGGCCTTTGAAATCGGAAAAAACGCAATCAACACCTTTGCAGCCAACGCCTCTCACGGTTGAGCCAACGAAGGAAGCTTCGCAAGAAATCGATCAGCTTTTGACTGCGCTTGATTTAAACTTCAGGCAGATGGAGCTAGAGATTGCTCGATTGAACGAGGAGTTGAAGGCTAAATGGACAGAAAAACTGCAGGCGTTCAAAAAACAGGACGAAGAGCTTAAAACCTCACGCGATTTCGCTGCGTTGAAGGCTTTAAATCAAACGGTAGAGCAGGTCTTGCAAGAAGTGAAAATAGAATGGCAAAAGCTAAAAGAAACAGCGACGCCGCCGCAAAGGGAAGTCGAAGGGGTGGTTGAAGAGACAAGAAGGGAAACGCTCCCGCTCCCCACCTCCACTGGCAAACATTTCGAGCAAAAAACGGAAGAGTCGTCTTCCGTGATAAAAGACGAAGTCAAAGACGGCGTTCGTTATTACCACGAAAAAACCAGCGAGAAGATGGAATCTATCAAGGAAGAGGTCAAATACCGCTCGTCTTCGGATTCGTCTTATTGATTCGTTTTGTTAAAAACGAATCGCCTTTAGGACAGCTTCCAGCGTCGGCTCGACTTCTTGCAACTTCTGCTCGGTCGAGCGCATGGCGATGTCGGGGTCTTTCAAGCCGTTGCCGGTCACGGTGGCGGTCACGAGAGAACCGGCGGGGATTTTTTTTGCTTTAACCGCTTCGATCAGCCCCGCGATGGGCGCGGCGGAAGCGGGTTCGACGAACACGCCTTCTTCTTTTGCCAACAGTTGATGCGCGTGGAGAATTTGCTCGTCGCTGACTTTGTCAAAAAAGCCGCCTGATTCTTTCACTGCGTTCACCGCGCCGTCCCAACTGGCCGGATTGCCGATGCGGATGGCTGTGGCGATAGTTTGCGGATTTTCAACGATTTTTCCTTCCACAAGCGGCGCCGATCCCGCCGCTTGCCAGCCGCACATGCGCGGCAAGGCGCGGATTTTGCCCGCTTTCGCGTATTCTTTAAACCCTTTCCAATAGGCCGTGATGTTGCCCGCGTTGCCGACGGGCAGAAAATGGAAGTCCGGCGCGCGACCCAGAACATCGCAAATTTCAAACGACGCCGTTTTCTGGCCTTCGATGCGAAAGGGATTGATCGAATTCACCACCTCAATCTCCGGCTTTTTGCCCAGTTCACGCACCAGCCGCAGCGCGTCGTCGAAATTGCCGCGAATAGGAATCACTTGAGAGCCGTAAATCAACGCCTGCGCCATCTTGCCGAGCGCGATTTTTCCCGCAGGCAGCACGACAACGGCTTTCACCTTCATCCGCGCCGCGTAAGCTGCTGCCGAGGCGGACGTGTTTCCCGTGCTGGCGCAGATGACGATTTGCTTTCCTTTCGCCTTGGCGATGGACATCGCCATCGTCATCCCTCGGTCTTTGAACGAACCGGTGGGGTTTAATCCCTCGTATTTGATGCGCAAATCAAAATTTCCGCCGATGGTTTTCACGAGATTCACCGCCGGAATCAGCGGCGTGTTGCCCTCCAGAAGCGTGACCACCGGTGTTGTTGCATCCACGGGCAGCCACGAACGATATTCTTCAATGACTCCGCGCCAGCTCATGAAAAATCCTCGATGCGAATAATCCGCGTTTTTTCCTGCGTCGCTTCCAGTTGATTGATTTGGCGGACGGCTGCTTGTATAACTGCTTCGTGCGCCTCATGGAGCAAGAGCACCAAAGACACAGCTTTGCCCTCATGCCGTTCGGGTTGAAAAACAGAGGAAATGCTGATTTGCTGGAGGCCGAGGATAGAAGCCACTTGAGCCAACACGCCCGGCCTGTCCACCACCGTCAAGCGCATGTAATAGCGCGCGCGGATTTTTTCCATTCCCACGATTTTTCCGTCTAAACAGTGTCCGCTTAGAGGCGAGGGTTTTTTTTGAGCCGACCAATTGATGCCTGCTTCGATCAGATCGCTCAACACCGCGCTGGCCGTTGCGTCCGCTCCGGCGCCCTTGCCGTAAAATAGCGTGTCGCCGACCACATCCCCGTCCACCGCGATGGCGTTATACGCGCCGTTGACAGAAGCCAAAATGTGTTGGGAAGGCACGAGCGTAGGATGAACGCGAATGTTCACGGCGTTGTTTTCGTCCGCGCGGATAATGGCCAAAAGCTTCAGCGCATAGCCGAACTTGCGCGCCAATTTTACATCCAAAGGCTCCACGCCGCGAATGCCCTCAACGTGCGCGCGGCTGGCGGGAATCCAAAAACCGTAAGCCAGCGAAGCAAGGATAGCGGCTTTATGAGCGGCGTCCCAACCGTCCACATCCAAACGCTCGTCCGCTTCGGCGTAGCCCAGCCGTTTGGCTTCCGCCAACGCCGCTTCAAAACTTTCCCCATGCTCCGCCATGCGCGTCAGGATGTAATTGCACGTGCCGTTGATGATGCCGTGAATCGAGCGGATGCGATTGGCGCAAAGCCCCTCGCGCAAAGCTTTGATAATCGGAATGCCGCCCGCCACGCTGGCCTCGAAATAAAGCGGCGCGCCTTGCTTGTCCGCCAATGCGCAAAGGGATTCCCCATGCTCGGCCAACAATGCTTTGTTAGCGGTGATGAGAGGCTTGCCGGCGCGCAGCGCAGCCTCCGCCGCTTCGCGGGCAGTCGTTGCGCCGCCCATCAATTCAAGAACGAGATTCACCTGCGGGTCGTTCACCACCTCCCGCCAGTCGCTCGTAAAAAACTTCTGCGGAATGCCGCGATCTTTCTGCGCCTCACGCACGGCGATTTTGCGAATCTCCAATCGAATCCCCGTCCGGTCGCTCATCAACGCGCCGTTTCGTTCCAAATGCCGCCACACACCGCAGCCGACCACGCCGCATCCAATCATGCCCACGCCTACCGTTTTCATAGAAGCCATCATTCAACCCCAAAGCCGTCCTTTGAAGCAAGCCGCAAAGAATGGGTGTAGGTAATGTTTTTTCGAGCGAATGCGAGCCTCTCAACACTGCCTTGCTATACCGTCATTGCGAGCGGGGGAAGTGGGGGCGAAGCAACCTCCCTAAGGGTAAAAGGGGGCAAACAAAACATACTTACCGTTCGCTCTCATTTGTGGTAGACGCTGTTACATCACATGGACGCCGACGACAACTCCTTCGTCTACATGATGAGCAATGCCTTTCGCACTGTCATCTACACTGGTGTCACAAGTAACTTGCGCCGCAGAATCTACGAACATCAAAACAAACTCATTCCGGGGTTCACCCAAAAATATCGCGTCAATCGTCTCGTCTACGTCGAAGTATTTTCCAGCATCGTGGACGCTATCCGCAGAGAAAAACAGATCAAAGCAGGTTCGCGCGCGAAAAAAATAGCTCTTATTGAATCTCAAAATTCCCCGTGGAAAGACTTAACCTATTTGGTTTAGTTTTTCCCTTTTGCCTGCAGGGAGGTTGCTTCGCCCCCGCTTCCCTCGCTCGCAATGACGGTATCGCGGGGCAGCGTTGGGAGGCTCGCATTCTCTCAAAACATCACTTACCAAACGTCGAAGAACCAATGGACGAATATCTTCGCTCATGTCAGATTGAACCATGAGTTTAACACGGAAGACGATGGAAACAGAGCGAACAGACTCCATCGCTGGCCTAGTTGAGCGCGTGATTTTTTCCAATGAAGAAAACGGCTTTGCTATTTTGCGAGTGAAATTAGAAGGAAAAAAAAGCGAGGCAACAGTTCTCGGTTCGCTGGCATCTGTCGCGCCGGGGGAGAAACTGGAAGCGAAGGGGAGCTGGGTGGAGGACAAGGATCACGGTTTGCAATTTCAAGCGGCGGAATGGAAAACCAGCCCGCCGGTGACGCTCGAAGGCGTGGAGAAATACCTCTGTAGCGGCTTAATTAAAGGCATCGGGCCGTCTTACGCGCAGAAGTTGACGAAGAAATTCGGCTTGGAAGTTTTTGATATCATCGAAAATTTTTCCGCGCGTTTAGGCGAGGTAAGCGGCCTCGGCCCGAAGAAGCGCAAGCTCATCCGCGAATCGTGGCTGACGCAAAAAGCCGTGCGCGAGCTCATGCTCTTTCTCCATTCCCACGGCGTCACTGCCAACCGCGCGATGCGCATTTACAAAACTTATGGCGAATCGGCCATCCAACGCATTCGCCAAAATCCTTACGACTTGGCGCAAGACGTTTTCGGCATCGGGTTCAAGACGGCAGATCAAATCGCCGCTCGACTCGGCATCGCCAAGGATTCCGAGAAACGTTTGCGCGCCGGTTTGCTTTACGTGCTGGGCGACCAGACTTCGCTTGGCCACTGCGCTTTGCCGGAGGAAAGGTTGCTCGACGCGACGGAGCGTTTGCTGGAAGTGGACGAAAAACCGCTTCAATGCGCTTTAGCTGATCTTTTGGCTTCGGGCCGGATGATGAAGGAATGCCTCGGCGGACATGAACTCATTTTTCCTCCTGAATTAGCGGAGGCAGAACGGCAAATCGCGGGAATCATTCACCACCGCGTCGCGTTGCCGCCGCCTTATCCGGCGTTTGATTTTGAAAAAACGCTGGCCGCCGCTTCGGGGAAAATCGGCAAAGAACTTTCCGCCGAACAACGCGAAGCGTTGCGCATGGTTTTCCAGCATCCTTGCCTCATCGTTACCGGCGGGCCGGGCGTTGGCAAATCCACTTTGCTGCAAACGTTGTTGCGCATGCAGCAAGCCCATCGCGCGCGCTGCGTCCTTTGCGCGCCGACGGGCCGCGCCGCCAAGCGCATGTCGGAAATCACCGGAGCAACGGCAAAAACGATTCACCGTTTGCTGGAATTCAACGGCCTTTTTGGGCGGGATGAGCATCATCCTTTAGAAGGCGATTTGGTGGTGGTGGATGAAATGTCGATGGTGGACGTGCCGTTGTTCGCCGCTTTGCTCCGCGCGTTGCCGCCAAAGGCCGGCCTTCTTTTGATGGGCGACGCCGACCAACTTCCCTCCGTCGGCCCCGGCTTGGTGTTCAAACATCTTATCGAAAGCGGTAAAATCCCCGTGGCGCGGTTGACGGAGATTTTTCGCCAAGCCGCCGACAGCCGCATCATTCAAGCCGCGCACGACATCAACCGAGGCCGCCCGCCTTTCCAAGAAGGAAAAGAGCTAAGCGATTTTTATTTTATCGAAAGAGAAGAGCCGGAAGAAATTTTGCAGACGTTGCTGGAGGTCGTTCAGAACCGCTTGCCTAAAAAATTTGGCCTCGATCCCGCGCGCGACATCCAAGTTCTGACGCCGATGAACAAAAGCATTCTCGGCACGCGCGAATTGAATTTGCGATTGCAAGCCGCGTTGAATCCTTCGGCAAAAGCGGCAACTGAATTGAAGAAAAATGACGTCATTTTCCGCGCGCGCGATAAGGTGATTCAGACCGTCAATGACTACGACAAAGACGTGTGGAACGGCGACATCGGCAAGATTTTAGAGATAGACGAAGAGGAGAGGGAAGTATTGGTGGATTTCGACGGGCGGCATGTGATTTATGACGCCAACGAGCAGGACGAATTGCAGCTTGCCTACGCCATCACCATTCATAAATCGCAAGGCTCGGAATTCCCCGCCGTCGTCATTCCTCTGGCCATGCAGCACGCTATCCTTTTGCAGCGCAACCTTCTCTATACAGCCGTTACACGCGGGCGACGCATGGTCGTGCTCATCGGCCAACGCCGCGCGCTGGAATTTTGCGCGCGCAACCGCCGGACGGGAATCAGATATTCGGGATTGTTGGACAGGCTCACTTTGTGCAAGTAGAAAATTGTTACATTTTTGTTGCATTAACGTAGAATGCTCATTATACATGGTTTATGTATCTTCAAACATTTCTTAGTTTAAGAAGCATAAAAATTAAAACTCTAAATTTGCTAAGAAAGTGTTGCGATAAAAAATGGCGAGGCGAGGCCTCTTCGCGCTTGTGTTTGTTTTGCTGCTTTTAATACGGCGAGCGCGTTATGAAAGTCGAAGTGGATTTAAACAAAATGGATGGTTTAGCTTCGAAAGAATTTCAACGTATGTGCCGCCGCCGGGGCGTGACGCCGGAAATTTTATTTCTTCGCTGCGCGGAGTCCCGTTTGCGCGAGCTTGCGCTTGCCGATCCGCATGACCTTGAACCGCTTTTCCGTTTGCTGAACGATTTGTTGCCGGATCAAGAGGAGATTGAATAACAACTTGCCGCCGCGCTCTTAATCCGTCTTGCCTTCAAGAACATAAGCCAAATGAGGCGTGTAAAGCGCGGGTTCGAGTAGGAAAGAATCATGGCCTTTTTCCGAATGCACGGTCACGCGCATATTTTCCACGCTGGCTTGTTTTAAAACGGAAACGAGTTCTTCTTGTTCTTCCGGCCAAAAGCAAACGTCCGAGTTGATGGTGAAGACAAGATATTGCTGGCCGCGGCAACGCACAAATAATTCATCCACATCATTTAAGCCTGCTTCTTCGAGTAAGTTAAATTGCTGCCATGCGTCGGCGATGCGCAGGTAAGAGTTAGCGTCGAAGCGTTTCACGAATTTGTTGCCTTGGTAAAGCATGTAAGATTCCAGAGGATTGGTGAGGTGATACCAAGGCAGCTTTTGCAAAGAAGAAGCAATTTCCGTGCGCGCGCGATGCCTCATCATTTCCAACGAAATGAAGTTTTTATGGCTGATCATGCGCGCGAGGGCGAGAGTGCGGTCGGGGTGCGGCCCGTCGTAATAATCTCCGCCTTTGAAATTCGGATCATATTCAATGGCGTAAATTTGCTCGAACGTTTGGATGCGTTGCAGCGAAGTGACAGCCATGCCGCTGGCGATGGGGATGACAATGCCCACGCGGTCGGGGTAGCGCGTGGCGAGGCTCAAACACATCATCCCGCCGATGGAACCGCCCACCACAGCGTGCAATTTGAGAATGCCGAGGTGGTCAACCAACTTCATTTGCGCGTCCACAACGTCAGCGAAAGTGATATGCGGAAACGAAGAACCGAAAGGTTTGTTGGTGAGAGGACTGATGGAAGAGGGGCCGGTCGAGCCGTAACATCCGCCGATGTAATTGGCGCAAATCACGCAAAACCGTTCCGTATCCAGCGCTTTGCCCGGGCCGACAAAATCGTCCCACCAGCCGATGTGGCATTCCTCTGTCCACAGCTTGCCGACCCCGGGCACATCGGCGTTATGACCGGCGGCGTGTTGACTGCCCGTCCATGCGTGGAAAAGCAGGATGGCGTTGTCCTTGGCTTGATTTAATTGGCCGTAAATTTCGTAAGCTTGAACAACCGGCCCCGGAACTTCTCCCTTCCGCATGCGAAAGGTTTCTCCTTTAGGCGCGAGGGTGAACCAGCGCGTTTCTACTTTCCCGATGTCATTTTTCATACTGAATCTGAAAATAAATTCATAATTTTTTTACCTTTGCAGCCCATTTTCTACCCCGACCCCGTCGGGGAAAAATGGGAGATTGTCGCGCCTCCCGGCTCGCAATGACACACAAAGCAGAGCGTTTGTCATTGCGAGGAGCGTGAGCGACGAAGCAATCTCGGGCGCAAGGGAAGGATAAAAACTCAGAGCGATCATTTTTATTGCCCCGCCAAGGCTTGATCCAGATCAGCCAAAATATCACCAATATGTTCCAGTCCAACCGAAAGACGCACCATTTCGGGCAGGATGCCGCCTGCGCGTTGCTGTTCTTCCGTTAATTGAGAATGAGTGGTGGTGGCGGGATGAATCGCCAAGCTTTTTGCGTCGCCTACGTTGGCGAGGTGAGAAAAAAGCTTGAGCTTATCAATGAACTTTTTGCCCGCTTCTTTTCCTCCGCGAATGCCGAAGACGACGACCGAGCCGCCCTTGCCTTGGAGGTATTTTTTATTCAACTCAAAGGAAGGATCGCCTTTTAATCCGGGGTAACGCACCCATTCCACCGCGCGATGCTTTTTCAAATGCTCCGCCACGGCGAGGGAATTGACGCAGTGCCGTTCCATGCGAAGCGGCAGCGTTTCGATGCCTTGGAGGAAGAGCCATGCGTTGTCAGGGGAAATGCACGCGCCGAGGTTGCGCAGCGGAATCACGCGCATTCTTAAAATAAAGGCGAGGGGACTCAACGGCCCAAGATCGTGCGCCCAGCGCACGCCGTGATAGCTGGCGTCCGGTTGCGTCATCAACGGAAACTTGTCCGATTTCCAGTTGAACTTGCCTGAATCCACCACAATGCCGCCGATGCCTGTCCCGTGGCCGCCCATCCATTTCGTGAGCGAGTGGACGACAATGTCCGCGCCGTGTTCGATGGGGCGTTGGAGATAAGGCGTCGTGAACGTGCTGTCCACAATGAGCGGGAGGCCGTGTGCATGGGCGATGTCGGCGATTTTAGAAATATCCGCCACATCCAACGCCGGATTACCGATGGTTTCGCAGTAAAGCAGCTTCGTTTTAGGCGTGATCGCTTTGGCAAAGTTTTCCGGTTTGGTGGAGTCAACGAATTTGGCGCGAATATTGAACCGCGGCAGAATATCGTTAAATTGCGTGAACGTTCCGCCATAAAGATTATTAGCGGAGACAAACTCATCGCCTGCTTGGCAAAGATTAATGATAGAATAAAAAATCGCGCTTGTGCCGGAGGCTAAAGCGAGAGCCGCCGCGCCGCCCTCCAACGCCGCAACGCGCTGTTCCAGCGTGTCGTGCGTGGGGTTCATGAGGCGAGTGTAAATATTTCCTAATTCTTTAAGAGCAAATAAGTTAGACGCGTGTTCCGTGCTTTTAAAAACATAGGAACTCGTGCGATAAACCGGCACAGCCCGCGAAAGGGTGGTGGGGTCGGGTTGTTGTCCGCCGTGAAGGCAGATAGTTTCAAATTTCATGAGTTAGAAACCTCCAAGCGGGACGATAGCTATTCTTGGGGATTTTGCAACAGGGACTCATCGGGTGCTTCTTCTAATGGCTCCGGCTGCGCGCAAAAACGCCAAGCTTTAAAAGAAGGTTTCTCGCCGAGGTTGTAGTGTTCGCGTTGATATTGGTAGTCGGCACGGTTGGCGGGCGGGGGAAGAAAGGGAGCGGCGAGGGACATGGGGCGTTGAGGCGCGGTGGAAATATCAAGGAGATACTGGCCGTGTTTGAGCTGCTGGATGCGTTCCGCCCAAATTTCTGCGGGAGGGAATAGAGCGTCTTCGCTTTGCTTGGCTTGCCAAAAAGAGGCGAACCACTGCGCTGTGGCAGAGTCGTTCGAGTTGAAAAGAGCGAGGTTGGGCATGTCAGCGCGCAATTGTTCGAGAAAACCGTCTTTCATCTTTTCAAGAGCGGCAAGGTTGTCCACGGCGCATGTCAGCATCAGCTCGCTTGACCGCGCTTTTAACATCCATCCCGCCAATTCCTCATCCATGAATCTCTCCGCTTGATTCACAATGACGGAAACGGCGCGGCGGTTTTCTTTATCCTCGCTGGCCGCTTGGGAAATGAGAGCTTCGATGTGGTGAATGAGTAAATTGCCCAAGGCGGCATTGCGTTGCTTGGTTTCCTCATCCGCGGCGTTTGGCAAGCCTACATAGACAATGGACGGCGAGCGGAGGAGTTGGGGAAAGCAAATGGAGGGATGGTAAGAAGAGAGCGTCCAGCTTCTGAAAAGAGAAAGGAACTGAACGAGAGGGGTTATTTTTTCAGAAAAACGGCGCGTTTCTCTGATGAGGTCGAGCAAATCTTCATAGGATTCCTTGCCTTCGTCTTCCGCGACGGCTCCCAACCATTCCAAAGCTTTGTCATCGGATAAAATTTCCGCCGCGTCGGCGCAATGGGTCGTCAATTTTGATTTTTCCAAAACATCGAGAAGCTCGTGCAATGTTTCTTTGAAAAAATCCAAATCATCCGGATCGAGGGGCGTTGTTTGCGTATGTTGGTAGGCGTTGAAAAAAAGATCCGTCAGGGTTCCAACTTTCAGGCCGGTGTTCCACAAGGGATTCCATGTGTGGCTTAATTCGTCTTCATCAGGCGTGAGGGCGAGGATGGGTCTTGCCAGCCATTTTTTGTTCCAATAATAAAGCTGGTTGAGCGTGTCGCGGCTGCTGTTGCCGTCAATGAAAACAACCGTTCGTCCGCAGCTGGAATCTTTGAGCGCAAGGTAAAGGAGATGCGCCGTTTTGCCGGAGTCGTCGGCTCCTACGACAAGAGTTGGGCGGGCGCGGATACCGTCATAACAATAAAGCGGATGAAGGAGCGGGTTGGAGATTTTAGGGAAACTTGCGGCTTTTTTGTCGGAAAGTTTTTGCCGGCCGCCTAGCAGTCTTTTGCCGCAGTAAGTGTAAAGATATTTCCGGTCGTCTTCCGGCGGCAGAGACAGGAAAGGAGGCAATTCATCCATAAACAACGCAGGGATACTATGAACTTATTTTTAAAAAAAGGGGAAAGGTTTTCAAACTTCGGCTTGACTCCATTCTTTACCTTCCTCATTTAAGTAAGTCTGTGGACGCAGCGCAAGTCGAACCATCTTTTGAAAGGGAAAAACAAATCCCTGTTTTTGAGCGCACGAAAAGGTTATCCCTTTTTTTGACCGTCAGCCTTGCCATTAACTTAACGTTTGGATTAGGCGTTTTTGTCGCGGCGATTTTTCTTTTTCTCAAATTCATCAGCCCGCCATTCGGCGTTATTTCTCTGCCTTTTGTTGCGACGCAGGATCACGGCTACATCATGGCGCATGATGTGGAATTATTCCGCCAACGGACGGATTTGATCTATGCCTTTCTTAAGATGGTGACGGAAGGGCTTCTCAACGGAGAACCTCTTGGTTACAACGCCTCTTTCCTCCAACCTTACGTTTCTCCCGTCGTTCTTAAAAGGTATTCCGATGTTATGGAAGAAAGGACGGGGTTTTTAGAAAGGTTCAATCGGCGTCAGATTTGGAATGTGCAAGAAGTGCGGAGGTATTATGAGAAAGGATTTTCAAAATACATGGTTGTCGCCGTCAAGGGAGAGCGCCTTACTTACGAGGACATTGAATCAGAAGGCGTGAAAATAGCGGGGACAAAAATTGAGCCGACGCTTTTTATCATTCATCTTTTAACGGCGCCTTACAGTCCTGCCAATCCGTGGGGGCTTTATGTGGCGGCTATTAGAGAAGAATATGATCCCGTTAAGATTCATAAAATTTGGGAAAACACGAAAGATTTAGCTAAAACACGAGACTTGCGCGGCCAATCTATTTTGCCTGCGCCGCAGAAACGGGAGCTGGATTGATATGGGAATGCTAGGAAACGCTCAAAAGCAGCCTGCGGACCCCTCTTATCATTTGCCTTCGCGCAAGGGTTTCAGTTTTACGCAAGATTCGGCGGTCTATCTCTCGTTTAGCGTTTGGAGCAATGTTTGCTTTGCTTTGACGATTTTGGTGATCGGCGTTTTGATAATTATCTATTATCGCACGCCGCCCATGGTGGTGACGCAACAAAAGGGAGTCATTTATTACCGCCAGACAGAGTTCTTTAAACTTCGCGCCGACGCTGTGCGCGCTTTTCTCAAGGTGATGATCAGGCAGTTGCTCATTGTTCCGCCGCTCGAAGGGGACGCTTATGGATTAGAAAAATTTGTAGATTCGAGCGTCATCAAAAAGTTTCGCGCGATGGCTCGAAAGCAGTTTGAAGGCAAAGCTGAACTTCATTTTCAGCAAGTGTGGCGCTTGACGGAGGCGCGTCGTTACTATGATCTTCGCGCGCCTCAATATATCTGTATCGCCGCGCAAGGGGAAAAAATCGGCCAAGAAGACATGGCCATTCGGGGCGCGCGCGAGTCTAAAAACACGTCCCAACCTTCTTTGATGTTGGCCTATTTGACTCAAGTCAAGGTGAGCGAGAAGAATCCGTGGGGGCTTGTTTTGGTTGACCTCCGTGAGGAAGTGGACGTTAAAAAGGCTGAAGAAATTTGGAAAAAAAGCGTGGAAATTGTCAGCACGCCCGACCTTGTTGGACGTGTTATTTTTTC
>JAZDII010000077.1:0-8054 GCA_043805085.1 bacterium | reverse complement strand
TTTAATGGCCGTGAATTACATTTCCAACGCCGCTTTGTCAGCCGTCGGCACACACGGCTGGGAAGGGGACACCTTCCGCCGAAACCTCGTTCCTGTGGCGATTTATTTAACCATTGCGGGAGCTTTGGGCGTGGCGAGCGTTTATCTGGTTTAAGAGCAAAAAGACCCTTATATTTAACTTCGCACAATATCTGTTATATTTAATTGATAAGCTTAACTCACGGAACTCTGACTTTTTTAGCCTTCCCTGCTTACGCTTGATTTCCTTTTAAGTAGAACCTTATCCATGAATGAGGACTTTACTTTTGCCGTGCGGCAGGACGTTTATTCCATTATTGCCGCGACAAAAATTCTGCACGACGCGCAATATAATGGCGGTATTTACATCACAAAATTCAACGTAAAGAATCTGGCGCAAGATGTGATATCCTCTTTCGTCCGCAGTTCTTATATTGATGAAAAGTTTGGCTTCCAAGAAGCGACGGATCGGAGAATAACGGAAGATTTAATGGGACATGCGATTCAAACGCACCACACCATCATGTCTAGCCGTTTATGCGGACAATATCGTGACTTAAAGAAAAACATTGAAGACGTTCTGGAACAACATCCGGAAATGGTTGGCATGGCAAGGAAGCCTGACGGCAGATATGTGAAGAATACCATTGAGATGCAGAAATTTAACGAACCAGTTCAACTCAAGCCAAGGCGAGAGCTGGATTCAGTGACTTAGACCTATCATCATGAAAAGAAATCGCATACTCATCCTGTAGTTCGCTGCCACGCCTTGCGCTCTCTACTTGTTGACGACTGGCTTCCGCATCAACAACATCTCGAATAGATTGGCAGAAAACTCCATCAACCGTTAAGCCCGCTGCGCCCATCCTTACTAATTCTTTGGCTCTTTCTTTGCCATTAACGGTCCACGCATAAACGTCGAGTCCGGAATCTTGAGCTAAGGAAATCAGGCGATGATTCAGTGGAACAAGTTCTTCGCCTACATTGTCTTTTCGTCCAACCGCGTTGCCTGCATGAATATCAAGGCTAGTGATTTCGGCCCTTTTTGCCATTCTAACAATGCGTTTTGCCCAGAGAATAAGATCACAAGGCGGCCACCAAGCTGCGTCATTTTTTTCAGGATTAACGGCTGCAATCAACCATTTTGGCGCTTGCTGTTGCACGCCCGGCGCCCATGAAAAATCATCAACAAGATTAGGAGGGAGAATCTTCTTTAAACGATGCAACGGAGCGCGTGAAAAGCAAACGAGCTGAACTTTGATGCGTTTTTCCTCAACATCTGAGGATGATTTGAGAAGTTTGGCTAATTTTTCCGTGAATTTTTTGCTTCGGGTTTTAATCTCCACCCGAATCACTTGGTCATCTGGAACAAACTTTAAAGCCTCTTCAAGCAAAAGATAATTGCCTCCTTTTTGAGGTTGATCATGAGCAAGAACAATTCGGCCCTTTTTGCCTTCCCCAATGTCACATTCCACTGAAAAACCATCTCGATAGGCGCTCGCAATATCTTCGTGTGCGTTGCATCTGTGAACGTAAATATGAACACCCATCAAGAATTAATGTGCATAAAAGGCATTTGCGTAAAGCAGATTGAAATCTACTCTTCTCCCACATCCTGCGCTTTGGTTGCCCGACAAAAGCCGCGTTTGGTGTGTTGGATGAAATGGAGGATGGCTTGGGCTCCGGGAGAAGCTTTCAGTTCCGCGTCTGTTTGCAGGACTTCAATGGCTTGTTGGCGGTTTAAGCCGGAATAGTAAAGCAGGTCGTAAGTTTTTTGGATAAGTTTGCGTTGCGGGTGCGTGTAACCGTTGCGGCGAAGGCCAACGCGGTTCAGGCCGCAAACGGTGTTGATGGCTACGGCCATGAAAAACGGCGGCACGTCCATGGTAATCGGCGTTTGGCCTCGAATTATAGCTAATTGCCCAATGCGGCAAAACTGGTGCACAACAGCCCCGCCGCCGATAAACGCGCGATCTTCCACTTTCACATAACCGCCCAGTAAAACGTTATTCACAAGAATGACGTGATGGCCGACTTCGCAATTGTGTGCAACGTGTGCGCCCGCCATGAAAAAGTTATGATGACCAACGCGCGTGACGCTGCCTTCTTTTGTGCCGCGATGAATGGTGGCGTATTCGCGGATGACATTGTCGTCGCCGATTTCCACACTCGTCGTCGCGCCCTTGTAACTCAAGTCCTGCGGTTCAGCCCCAATAATGGCGCCGTAGCCGATTTGGTTGCGCGCGCCGATGCGCGCATGGCCGGTAAGGACGGCGCGCGCGCGGATTTCGCATTGCGGGCCGATTTCAACATGTTCATCAATGATAACGCCCGGGCCGACGCTGGTCCCCTCGCCTATTTGAGCTCGCGGGTGGATGATGGCGGTGGGATGAATCATAGAATGCATTATAAATAACCCGCTTCTTTAAAGCTATAATAAGCTTCCGGCTGCGTCGCGGACGGCACGCCGAGGATGACGTGATCGAGAAGCTGCACTTCCAAAAGCTGCGCGGCCCTGCGCAATTGCGAGGTAAAATCACGGTCTTCGTTGCTCGGCAAGGGGTCGCCCGACGGATGATTGTGGACAATGAAAAAAGCACAAGCGTGGTGTTCGAGAGCGATTTTGAGAACGTCCCGAGGAAGGCCTATCGTGCCGTCCGTTGTGCCGCGGCTGATTTCTTTGACGGCAAGAAGATGATAGCGGGCGTTGACGGGCAGCACGCGCAAGCTTTCGTAAGGCAGCAAGCGCATTTCATCGCCGAGCAGGCGGTGAACGTCTTGCGCTGTCTCGACGGGTTGCTCGTTGCGGCGGCTGGCGGCAAGGCGAGCGGCGAGTTCAAACGCAGCCTTCAGTTGCACGGCCTTGGCCATGCCGACGCCTTTGATTTTGCTCAACTCCAACGCGCTGGCGCGGCACAGGTCATTCAAAGAAGGGTAACGGTGCAAAATTTCTTCGCCTAAAACCAAGGCGGATTTTCCCTTCAAGCCGGTGCGCAAAAGAATGGCGATGAGTTCCGACGTCTTCAACGTGTCCGCGCCGCCGTTCCAGAGCCGCTCGCGCGGGCGTTCGCTGGCGATCATTTCGCAAATGCGCGTCATAGGCGAGCGAGTATATGCGGTTTGAGCTTGGCTTGCAATTGAAGCGGAGCTTCGACGGTGAGAATCACGTCGTTGCCTGCGTAACGCTTTTTGATGATGCGGCCTTGGCTGTGGATGGAAGCCAGAAGCGCGCCCTCGGTTTGCGGCAGGCGAACGCGCATGATGGTCATGCGATCTTGCAACATGTTTTGCATTTCAGCGAAAAAGGCATCCATCCCCTGCCCTGCTTTAGCGGAAATGTTGACGCTGTAGGGATGATCTTCCAGCAAGCGCGGCAGAAAAGCGGCGTTTTCCAAGCAATCTATTTTATTGAAAACCGTCAGCATGCGTTTGTCGGAAGCGTGGATTTTTTCGAGTGTTTGTTCCACGGCGCGCATGTGGTCTTCAAAGAGCGGATGACTGACATCCACGACGTGAATAAGCAAATCGGCTTCGACGACTTCTTCCAAGGTGGCTTGGAACGATTCAACGAGATGGTGCGGCAGTTTTCGCAAAAAACCAACCGTGTCGCTGATGAGAATTTTTTGGCGATTCGGCAATTGGCATTGGCGAATGGTGGGGTCGAGCGTGGCGAAGAGTTTGTCGGCGGTATAAACGCGCGCGGCGGTGAGACGATTCATCAGCGTGGATTTGCCGGCGTTGGTGTAGCCGACAAGGGCGCACACGGGCCATTGATGGCGGGCGCGGCCCGCGCGTTGAACGGCGCGGCTGCGGCGGACGTCTTTGAGTTCGCGCTCCAAACGATGAATTTTTTCCTGAACACGGCGGCGGTCCACCTCAAGCTGCGTTTCGCCCGGGCCCCTTGTGCCGATACCGCCGCTCTGGCGCGACAAGTGCGTCCACATGCGCGTCAATCTCGGCAAAAGATAAAGAAGCTGGGCGAGTTCGATCTGCAATTTTCCTTCGCGGCTTTGGGCGCGTTGCGCAAAAACATCGAGGATAAGTTGTGTGCGGTCAATGACTTTGCAGGCGAACATTTTTTCCAGATTACGCACTTGGGCGGGCGAAAGTTCGTCGTCAAAAATAACGCAAGAAACGCCTTGTGTTTGCGCGGACTGCGTGAGTTCCTGCGCCTTGCCTTTGCCGATGTAGAAAGCCGCCGTGGGCATGTCGAGACGCTGAATGGCGCGGGCCGCCGCCTCGCCTCCCGCGCTTTTGACCAGCTCTCCTAGTTCGTCTAAAGATTCCTCCACTCTCCAACGCGGCGCGCGGAGAGTTTGCAAACCGACGAGCAAAGCGCGCTCGGATTTTTTTTGAGGAGAAGGCTCGATCATAAAAGAGGCAAAACTTTCGCGCGCAATTTTTCCGCATCGTCCGCGGGCACACGCAAAATGTTAGGTTCGGCGCGGAACCACGTCAATTGCCGCTTGGCGAACTGCCCCGTCTCCAACGCGATTTGCCGCAAGCACGCTTCTTTGTCCAACTCGCCGTCGAGGTAAGACAAAATCGCGCGATAACCAATGGCGGCGGCGGATTGGCTCGCTTCCCAACTGGCCAAACGGCGCAAGCGCGCGACTTCCTCCGGCCATCCGTTCTCCCACATCGTATGAACACGGCGGTTTATTTTTTCGCGCAAAGCGGAAATTTCCAGGACGAGGCAAACGGCTTTGCTTTCAGAAACAACGGGCGACGAGCGTTGTTGTTGCCAAAAGGAAAGAGGCTGGCCGGTTTGTTGGACAACGGCCAGCGCGCGAATGATGCGGCGGCGATTTTTCAAATCCGCTTGAGCCGCCCAAGCGGGATCGAGGCGTTTAATTTCTTCCGCCAAATCTTGCGTTGAGCGTTGCTCCAGCGCCTTGATCACAGTAGGATCGGAAGCGGGCGCGGAAGAAAGGCCCTGGCGCAATGCGCGAAAATAAAACCCCGTTCCACCGACCCAGATGGAAGGCCTGTTCCGCGCGAGTAAATCCTCGCGCACGGCTTGGGCATGTCTCAAATAATCGGCGACGCTGAACGGTTGCACCGGCTCAACGAGGTCGAGAAGATGATGAGGTATTTCGGCTTGGATTTTTTTTGACGGTTTATCCGTGCCGATGTCGAGGCCGCGATAGACTTGAAAAGCGTCCATGGCGACAACTTCCGCACCGCTTTGACGCGCTAGAGCAACGGCAAGGTCGGACTTGCCCGACGCTGTCGGGCCTGTGATAAAAAGGACGGGCGCGAACATCATCTTGCGCCCCATTTTCTACGCGCTCCCGCGCGGAAAATGGGAGATTGCTTCGCTTCCTCGCTCGCAATGACAATGCCATACGTGTTGCATTTGTCATTGCGAGGAGCAGCAGCGACGAAGCAATCTCGGGCGCAGGGGAGGTTAGAAATTCGTAATACTTTCATGAAAGTATCAAACGTAACATCAAATCATGCCGAGTTGCATTCGCCCCTCTTCGCTGATCATTTCTTGATTCCAAGGCGGATCCCAAACGAGCTCCACCTCCGCTTCGTTCACACCCGGCACGGCGAGGATGCGCATTTTGGCGTCGGCTTGGATGACCGGCCCCATGCCGCATCCGGGAGCGGTTAACGTCATTTTGACGAAAATTTTATTGCCGCCGCTCTCCAGTTTTTGAATTTCTAAATGATAAACAAGGCCGAGGTCAACGATGTTCACGGGAATTTCCGGATCATAAACCGTTTTCAAAACATCCCAAATTTGTTGCTCCGTAATTTGCGGCGGCGCGACGAAAGAAACGCCCTCGTTAGTAGCGTGCGGCGGCTCAAGGCCGAGCGCGTCGGCGTCCTTGGCGTCAATGCGCGCCAGCCCATAGCGGCTGGTGACGGTGTAAGTTCCGCCAAGCGATTGCATCAGGACAACCTCCGTCCCTTGTTCCATGTGGAACATAAGACCGCTGGGAATAGCGATCGCCTCGCAATCGCGTTTCAACAAAATGGGTTGATGTTCTGGCGTCATGTTAATTTTGCCGCGATTTTTTTTCTCAACGTTTGGGCAATGGCTTGGTTTTTTATTTTATTCAACACTTCTTCAAAAAAACCGAGCGCGAGCAAGCGGCCCGCTTGTTCCTCGGTTAAGCCGCGCGTTTTCATGTAAAAAAGCTGCTCTTCGTCGAGCGGGCCGGAGCTGGAACCGTGGCTGCATTTTACGTCATCATTAAGAATTTCCAACTGCGGTATGGAATCCGCTTCCGCATCGGGGCTGATGAGCAAGCTGCGGTTGCTCTGATAAGCGTCCGTTTGCGCCGCGTTGGGTTCGACGCGGATCAATCCTTGAAAAACGGATTTAGCGTGGTCGTTGAGAACATTTTTATAAAGCAAATTGCTCCATGCGCGCGGCGCGGCGTGAAGTTGAACGGAGCGCTGATCAAATACCTGTCGCCCTTTGCCTATAGAGACAGCAAGCATCTCGCTGCGCGCGCTTTCGCCCGCTAACTCGCAAACGCTTTCCACGCGCGAAAAAGAACCGCCGGCGTTGAAAAAAAAACTTTGCGCGGCAGCGTCTTTTTCGAGGCGGCAAGAGTGTTGCTGCATGTGGATGGTTTTTTCATTGCGATTTTGCAAGGCAAAATAAGAAACCTGCGCGCCTCCACCTGCAAGGATGCAACTTGCGCCGCAGGAAAAAGCAGACTGTAAATCTGCTGAAGAAAACATATCTACCACCGTTACCTTGCTCCCCGCTTCAGCAATGATAAAGGTGTGAGGAAAGGCAGCGACGTTCTCGCCGCGCAGCCAATGAAAAGAGACGAGCGGAAGGTCAATCTCCACGCCTTTGGGCACGTATAGCAGCATACCTGCGCGATCGCGGCTCTGTCTTAAGGCGGCGATTTTTTCCGAACCTAAAGAAACGGGGGGAGAAGCGGCGAGGCATTTTTTGAAAAGGGCCGCGTGCGTGTTTGCCGCTTGTTCCAAGGATTCCCAGACAACGCCTTGTTTTTCTAAATTTTCCGGAAGGCCTTGCGCGTCCAGCAAGGCATCGTTTTCAAAAACCGCTTGCGCTGTTACTGGAAAATCCGCGACGGATTTTTTGATCAAAGCAACATCGCCACGCTCACGCGACGGCAATGTAAAACGAAAAGCCGATAAATCCGGTATTTTGGAAAACCGCCAGTTTTCGTTTTTGGAATCAGGCGTAATTTTTTTTGAAGTAGGCATGAAATTTTTAACGGAACGCTTCCACCGGCAATTTACTTCCCTCTATAATGCTTTTCAATGTGCCAATGGGTATGGATTTATTGCCATGCACAGCAATGATGACTTGCCGACCGTCATCATGTCTCCACTTTTGATGACTACCGCGTTGAGCGACTTTGGTAAATCCGTGCTCGGTTAATACTTTTATAACCTGCCGGGCATTGCAAACAGGATAGCGCTGCCCCATTTTAGGCGGTAATTTTAATAAGCTTCGTGCGCTTGGAAAGCTTCAAAGGCACAGGCTCAAACCACAAATCAACAGCTTCTCTTGCGTTAAGAATAGCTTCCTTTTCTGTGTCACCAGCCGAAGCGCAACCGGGGATTTCAGGAAAAACAGCAGACCAACGTCCCGTTTTTTCGTCCTTTTCGATGACTAATCTCAACTTCACATTTTTGCTTAAGCGCCATCATTCCCGATAGCTTCCACCGGGCAGCCTTCCATGGCGTCTTTGCAGAGGTTTTCTTCTTCGGGAGTGGACGGTTGTTTATAGACGTAAGAATGGCCGCCGTCGTCGTTCCGCTTGAAATTCTCCGGCGCGGTTTCGCGGCAGAGGTCGCAATCAATGCACTGATTGTCAACGTAGTAACGACCGGGAACATTTTCAGGATATTTATTTTTAACACTTGCCATAGTGAGAGCATCCTAACCGCCGCGCATGTGTTGGCGAGAAAATTTTGAAAGACGCTCCCCTACCCCACCGAACCTTCCATTTCGAGATCAATGAGCCGACGCAGTTCCACGCTGTATTCCAAAGGAAACTGGCGCACGAGGTCGTTGACAAATCCGTTGACGC
>JAZDII010000076.1:0-32181 GCA_043805085.1 bacterium | reverse complement strand
GCGAGGTGCGTGTGCGTTTGAATGGCGCATTGGTTTTGATGGCCAATATTACGGTGGAAAACATTCGAAAGATGCTTTCTCTCGTTAAATTGCACGCTGATCTCAACGTTGCCGAGAAACGTCTCCCTCAAGACGGTCGTTTTACCATTCAGCTTAAAAGTCAAGTTGTGGACGCTCGCGTCAGCACAGTTCCTGTGCATGCCAGCGGAACGGGAGAGAGCTGTGTCATCCGTCTCATCAATAAGCAAACGAGTTTGTTCACTTTAAACGAGCTGGAATTGCCCACGAAACAAACAGGCCTTGTCCGTTCTATTTTGGAAAGAAGATACGGTTTGATTCTGGTGACGGGGCCTACGGGGTCCGGCAAGACCACTTCGCTTTATTCTTTTTTGAATGAAATTAACACGGTGGAGGTCGCGATTGTGACCATTGAAGACCCTGTGGAAATCATCTTGCCGCGCGCCAAGCAGCTTCAAGTCAACACCAATATCAATCTTACATTTTCTCGTTTGTTAAGGTCTGTGTTGCGCCATGATCCGGACATTATTATGGTGGGTGAAATTCGAGACAAGGAGACGGCGGATCACGCTATTCAAGCGTCTCAAACCGGTCACCTTGTCTTTGCGACCCTTCACACAAATGATGCTTTGCGTTCCATTCCGCGCATGGAAGCATTGGGGATTGATCGCAACCAATTAGCGAACTCTTTGCTGATGGTGCAGGCGCAACGCTTGTTGCGTATTCTTTGCCATAATTGTCGCAAACCGCGCCACTTATCTCAACATGAACAAGAAATTACGCTCAAACATTTGCCGCGCATGAACACTGAAACGCCGGAGTTTCAGGCTCTCCTTGCCGAGTGGAATGAGATGCTGGAGCATGCCGTTAATGGTGTGACTCCCATTTATGATCCTACGGGCTGTTTGCATTGCAACCAAAGCGGCTACGACAGACGCAGGGCGGTCATGGAAATTTTCCCGTTTGACGATGAGATGCGCGATATGGTGGACAATGGAGCCAAGGTAAGCGAGCTAAGCCATTATGTTCATCAACTGGGGCATACGGATTTGGCGCAAGAGAGCTTGAGGCTTTTCCTAAGAGGGGACACTTCTTTCCAAGAAGTTAAAGGTTACCTGAAGGTATAAACATGGAAGTCTGTCGCGTTATTTACAGTGGCCGTTTAGGGGAGAAAAAGACTTATCTTCCCACGATAAAGCCTGACATAGCGGATGCTCTTTTTGGCGTCCACCGCAACCGAATTATTTCCATTGAGCCGCTTAACGAATTGGAAGTGTTTTTTCTTAAGTTACAGTGTCGCGAGCCCGGTCAAAGAGAGGTTTGCGATCTTTTTCAAGCTCTCGGCCAGCTTTTTTCTCTAGGTGTTGATCCTGTTGGCGGCTTAAATCTTCTCATTCGGCGAATGAAGAACATTCGCTTAGCCTCTAAACTTTTGGACGTTTCCCAAGCCATTCAGCAAGGGGAGCCGATTGCCGACGCTTTTAGCAGATACGCTCAATTATTTGGAGAAACCTCTATCCATCTCATTCGCGCTGGCGCGGCAACAGGCAATTTGGGGCGCGCGTTTGAAAATTTAGCGGATAATATGACTAAGACGCGCACGATTGCCCGCCGTATTCAAGCTGCATTGGCTTATCCGACGGTTGTTTTAGCCGTTATTTACGCCGTTATTTTGATTTTTTGTTTCATGGTCGTGCCGAAATTGGCGGAAATTTACGCTCAATTTGGAGGGCAGTTGCCTTTAGCTACTCGCATTTTGCAGGCGATGTCTATAGCGTTTATTTCGAATTGGTGGTTGACGCTGATTATTCCGGCAATGGGCGTTGCCATTTTTTTGCAGAGGGAAAAAATCGGTCATAGCAAGTTGTTTAACAATATCTTGCGCAAGTTGCCCGGCATTAAAGGTTTTGTTTGGA
Source organism: bacterium (assembly GCA_043805085.1). Lineage (GTDB taxonomy): Bacteria > Verrucomicrobiota > Verrucomicrobiia > Methylacidiphilales > Verrucolacustridaceae > JAZDII01. The sequence goes on along the minus strand of JAZDII010000076.1, from coordinate 30,247 downwards.
AAAGAAATCTGACGCAAGTGAGCGGCACGTTAGCACTGCTTTTGGAATCCGGATTGCCTCTGACGGAATCTTTGGAGTATTCCAGCCGCGTCGTCAGCGACCCGATTATGATGCAAATTTTTGTGGAAATTAAGGAGAGATTGGAAGAGGGCGAACTGGTGAACGAAGCATTTGCGGAATATGTGGATGATTTAGGGCCGGACGGGCCGCGTTTAATTATGGCGGTTGAAGTGGGTGATGCGACCGGCAGTTTGGCGCCGTTGATTGCTAAAATCGCGCGCGCGTTGGAAGAGGAATTTGACATTGCGGCGCAGAATTTAAATCGTCTTTTGGAACCCGTTGTTATTGTAATTCTTGCGACGGTTGTTGGCTTCCTTGTCTATGCCATTTACTATCCGATCTTCACCCTCGGTCAAACAATGATTCAAAGCGCTGAAGCTACAAAACGTTGATAATGGCATGATCTGATGAAGCCGCCTCTTAACTATGTCCGGCACTCGCGGAGAGAAAGAGGAGCCGTCCTTATTTTCGTTGTCGGGTTGATTGTGGTCATCACCATTGTCATGGCTCTCACTCTGAACTGGTACACGAATCTTTCGCGCACCCAGCTTCGCATTAATGAAACGGAATTGAAGGAAATCGAACCACATAACGTGGATAAAATCATTCAAGCCATCATTCGGCAACGGATGATGACAAATAGTCAGAATGTTTTTGTGAGTTCAGACACGAATTTATTGAAGGCTAACCTGACTCATAACACGCGAACAGAAAGGCAGGAACAAGGGTTTGAGCTAACAACAAACATTTCACTGCCGGTGATCCCTTCGTGGTTTTCAACGAGTTCTTTTACTCAAAAAAATCCCGCGCCCAAACCAACCAGCCCTCTTTTTTACTTACGGCATGTTCCTCATGATCTGAAGGCGTCTGACGGAAACGACATGAGTACGGAATTACGTTTGTGGCAAAACAATCCGCCTACCGATCCTCTTGAAAAAGAGGCCGTACAGCAATATTTGCCGACCATCACAAACACAACGAAATTGCACCTTCGGGAAATACCCTCGAGCCAAATTCAACTGACGGCTGTGGATAAATTTAACGCGCCAAGGTGCGATATGCAGATGGCTATTCAAGGCGTGGCTCTTTTCCCTTATGGAATTACAGGGGGCGCGCCGGAACGCGGCGGTTCGATCACTTCTAAGTATGTGGTCTCTCATGAAGATTGGTCACAAGGAGATTCCCTAGTGATAGCCGGGGATGGCTGTAAATATTTGAGCCCCGGTTTGGCGGTGAGTTGGATGATGGATCCCTATTTTCTCACCCAAGAAAGTAGCGATAATAATTATGCATCCCAAAAGTATTACCCAAAATCCGAAGTTATTGAATTTGACGGCAGCGATACTCTGTCTCCTTCCGAGGATCCTGCTGTAAATAGGGCTATAAAAGTAGAGAGATGGCCCAATGATGTCACTGGTATGCAACGTGTTGTGGTGAACGTTGGACAACTTTTAAACGCGGATACTTATTATATTGATTGCACAACCCCTCTGGCGAAGCAGCGCGGCGTTGTGGTGATTGGATCGGGAAGCAATGTCTCACCCCCCGTTTCTATCGTTACAAATGGGGCTTTACGTTTAGCTGGAGAACAGACGGCGTCTGATCTTGTGGTAGGGACGAGCTATGGCGGCGTTGTTTTCACGGATGGAGGAATTTCTCCTTCCGGTCCTAATAACGCATATGTGTGGCGCGCTTACCTCTGCACGCCGGTGCGTCCGCCAGTTGTGTTAATGAGTTCTTCAGATGCTTCTGCTTTCCCGCAGCAAAGTTATACCATAGAAAGTTTGTCTTCCGCCGTGGGCGGCCCTGCGACAAAGCCTTTGCCTGATCAAGGTCTTAATTATGACACCATTCAACTTTCCGGCAGGGTTAACGCTGGTGACATTAAAGTGGGATTCGGCTGGCACGCTCATCCAACGTTGGCAGGAGAACCGACGAGTTGTTATGTCCAGTTCTCATCTGGCACGGGACAGATGTGGGGATATGTAATTGATAAAGATACTCCGGGGCATCTAGTGTCAAAATCTTTCGGGCCATCTTTTTCTATCCCAAGCGGCAATGTGGATTTTGAGCTGACTTACCACCGCGCACTGAACGCCATGAGCCTGCGCTTTAAATCCGCTTCCGCTTCTGATTGGATCAACAGAGGCTATCAAGCACTCAATACAACCCCGCCACGTTTTGAAGTGACCCATGCGGCATGGAATGCGGCGGTTGATTCTATGACCATTACCGCCCGTTCCGGCGGCAGCGCATTTTATGGGGAAGGCCTTAGCAAGGTTATTGTTCAAGGCGGTGTTTTGGTTGGGTCAACTGTGACCGGAAACTTAGGAGGGCCGTTTGTGATCCAACCTGTTTCTTCTCCCTCGGATCCTTCTTTTTCGCTTTGCGATCGCATTCTCATTATGGATCCGTGAGGGAAGAGCCATGAAAACGCTTTCTCGTCGGCGAGCTTTTACCCTCGTTGAGCTTATGGTCGCCTTTGCCATTCTTGGCATTGTGGGAATGGTGGTGGTTCCCCAATATATTTCCACTATTCGCCACACTACTGATGAAGTAGCGCAAGAGCGCGCGGATTTGCTTGATTTGGCGAAGAACGAATATCAAAACGGCGCCGGTAGGGCGGCTTTTTATTATTGGGTATCCGCAACGAATGACGAGGCCAAGTATCAACTTTTGCGGCCCTATTTAAGAAAGGGTTCGCCTTTGCAGCTTGGCCGCGGAGCCAACTCGAATGATTATACTTTGCAGGGATACACTTATGTTCTGAATCAGTTAACGAACGCGACCACTGTTATCCGTAATCTTGACGGAGCGGCGGTTGCCGGCCCCGGCGCTTCTTCGTCTTCCGGCGGAGGAACAACTTCATCCTCTGGCGGAACAACTTCATCCTCCGGCTCTAATTCTTCTTCAAGCGGCGCAAGCAATGGAGCGACTTCATCGTCTGGAAGCGCATCGTCTTCGTCTAGCGGAACAACGTCTTCCTCCGGTGGAGAATCATCCTCGTCTGGAGGAGATGAGTCTTCATCTGGAACAACCTCTTCTTCATCTAGCGGAGGGAAAGATTCTTTCACAGACGCTTCTTCGCCTTCTCAAGAGGAAACGATCCCTTCTTCACGCGAGCAAGCGGTCGTTCACACCGATTCCGGTTCTTCTTTAAAGCCGGAAGAGCAGCAGCAGCAAGAGACCAACACTTCTGCGCTGGCTCCGGAAGCGGACGCTTCCAAGCATTCAAAGGGAAGGGGAGGCGAAGGGCATTTCGTTCGGCAAGAAGCGCCGGGTGAAAGAGGAGGAGATGCTTTGTCTCGCAAGCAAGAAGAGCCTTGGTTTCATCCGCGCGCAGAGAGAGTCGTCAAGGAAAGCAAGCCGTCTTTTTTTGATTTAGAAGAAGATCGTCGGCAAAAAGAGGGAGAGAAAGGATTTGATTTTATACCTCTTCCTTTTCGCGGCTTCTGGGGGCCGGTGATTTTTGCGGCGGTGTTATTGGCAGGGTTGCTTTTATGGTGGTGGATAAGGCGCAGAAAAAAGAAAAATGATAACGCGTGGAGAACGCTTAAATAATGAGCGCGGGTAAATCAAGCCGAGGGTTCACTTTGGTCGAATTGACGACCGCTTTGGTGATTCTTGCCATTGGCATCGCGCTTTTAACGCCCACTTTTTTTGCCAATCAAATCGCCGCAAAGAAGCGCGAGGCTATCAATCGCGCGCTCATTCTCGACGCGGCTAAAACGCGGTATAAAGAAGAAAAGGGGGTGACGGAAGCGTTTGAAGAGTGGAAAACGGCAACGAACGACAGTCTCAAATATCAACTTCTTTGCCCTCATTTAGCCAGACCGCCGTCCGGTCTTGCCGCTTATACCCCGCGCGGTTACGGCTATGCGCTGAATGGCCTTGCCGATCCGACCACTGTTATCCAGCTTTCCAGCGGGAAGGTGATCGCCGGCGCTCTCACGCCCACGCTTTTTGAAAGATTCGGACAACCCACGAACAGCGCAACGAATAGCGGGCGGTAGAACCTTTCTTGCCATGAGGAGGTTGTTCTGATTTAATAAAGTCATGAACCACGTTGAGCATAAAGAAAAATTAATTCAGGATGTGAAGGAAGTCCTTTCGGACGCGGAAACATTGATTCGCGAAACGGCTGGCGAGCTTTCCGGCAAGGCCAGAGAAGCGCACGGACGACTTGCGAAGAAGCTTGAAGAAGCCAAGCAACGGATGAAGGAAGTCGAGTCTGTTGTTAAAACGCAGGCGATTGAAAAAGCGAAGGAGACAGACCGTCTGATTCGCGAACATCCTTATGAATCCATTGGCGTGTCTTTCCTTGTCGGGCTGCTCATCGGCGCGCTGGTGAACGGCAAGTAAGGCGGATCGTCCATGGGCTTGTTGGCTACCGGACGGCGTTTGCTGGATAATGGGCTGGCGTTGTTACAGACGCGGGTGGAATTATTCAGCGTTGAATGGCAGGAAGAAAAACAGCGTGTCATTGCCGCGTTGATTTGGGCATCCGCCGCGTTGTTTTTGTCGGCCATGGCGTTGACAGTCGCCACATTTGCGATTGTGTTTCTTGTTTGGGAAAGCCGCGAGGCGCGAAGCATCGCTTTGATTGGCGTCACGCTTTTTTATTTTTTTGCGGCGCTTTTCAGCGGGTTGATGTTGAAGAAAAAGCTGCGCGAAACGTGCGCGCCGTTTATGGATAGTTTGCGCGAAATCAGGAAAGACCGGCAATGTTTGGACAGTCAGCGTTAGAGCGCAAAAAAGAGTTGGTGCGCAAGAGCGACAGATTGCGCGAGGAGTTGGCGGCTGATGCGTTGATGGCGGGGCGGGCTTCGACTTGGTTGGATTGGGGCGCGAGCGCGGCGCAGGCTGCGATTTCTCATCGCAAATTGATTTTTTGGTTGTTGGGCGTGACAACGGCGTGGGCTTTTCGCTCCTTGCGCCGCCAATCTTCTTCTCAAGCGGTTGCCGCCGATGTTGAAAAAAAAGATTATTGCCCAAGTAAAACGGAGAAGATGGTAAAATACGGGCAAAAAGCGGCAGAAGCTTGGCGAACGTTTCAGCGCGCGCGAAACGCATGGGCGCAGTGGAAACAGGGGAGAGAAGGCGGTCGCGTGTCGCGCAATTTGGTTAAATGAAATCGGCTAAAAAAAACGCCAAAACGGCGTCCGCAAATTCTGCATTGTTGGTGGTAAAAATCGGCAGTGGTCTTTTGACGAACAATAACGGCGGGATTGATCAGGTTCAGATCGAAAATATTTGCCGTCAAATTGTCGCGCTCAAACTAAGCGGGCATGAAGTGGCGGTGGTCAGCTCCGGCGCGATCAGTTCCGGTATGACGATGTTGGAACTTAAAAAGCGGCCTGCGGATTTATGCATGCTGCAAGCCTGCGCGACGCTCGGCCAGCCGCGTTTGATGCAAGCTTATGAAACGGCGTTCAACCATTTTCAACTGCACGCGGCGCAAATTTTGGTGACCAGTTGGGATTTGGACAGCCGCAAGATGCGCCAAAATTTGCAGGCGACGGTGCGGTGTTTGTTGGATTTAAAAAACTGCGTGCCGGTGTTTAACGAGAACGACGCGCTTTCGTTTGAGGAAATCGAAATGCTCAACAGGTTCGGCGATAATGACCAGCTTTCAGCGCACGTGGCCCTTTTGCTGGGCGCGTCGCGGTTGATCATTTTATCAGGCATTGAAGGGTTAAAGACGAGAGCCGATGGCGGCGGCAAGCTGGTGCGGCGGGTGACGACGATTGATGAGCGGATTGAAAGTTACGCGGGACGTTCCCGCAGCGAACACTCGGTGGGCGGCATGATTTCCAAGTTGAAGACAGCGCGGTTGATGTTGCAGCACGGCGTGCCGATGGTCATCGCCAACGGGCGCGAGCCGGATGTGTTGTTGAAAATCGCGCGCGGCGAACGAGTGGGCACTTGGTTTGAGAAATGATTTCCGAGAAACAAAAAGAGCAGATTCTTGAGATGTGCCAACGCGCTAAGGCTGCGGCGGGCTGGTTGGCGACGACTCCAACGGAAACCAAGAACGCGATGTTGAACTATTTCGCGGATCTTTTGGAGGCGAACACGGATCGTATTCTAAAAACCAACGCCGAAGATTTAAAGCGAGCGAAGGAAGAAGGTTTAAGCAAGGCGTTGCTTGATCGCTTGTCTTTGTCCAAGGCTCGCATTGGTTCGATGGTCGAAGGCGTTCGCTCTGTGGCGAGTTTGCCAGATCCGGTGGGCGAGGTGACAAAATCATGGACGCTGCCGAACGGCATTCACATGCAACGTGTGCGCGTGCCCATCGGCGTCATTGGCATCATTTATGAAGCGCGGCCCTCGGTGACGGTGGACGCTTCGGTTCTTTGTTTGAAGGCGGGCAACGCGACAATTTTGCGCGGCGGCAGAGAAGCGTTCGTCACGAATAGTTGTTTGGCGACATTGATGGCCGATGCCGCCGACTTGAGCAGATTGCCGAAGGAGGTTGTCAGCCTTGTGCCGATGATTGATCGTGAAGCCGTGCCGTTTTTGTGCGAACAATATAAGCACATTGATTTGATGATTCCGCGCGGCGGCTACAGCCTCATTGAAACCGTGACGCGCCACGCGCGGATGCCGGTGATTAAACACTACCAAGGCATCTGCCACATTTATGTTCACGCCAAAGCTAACCTCGACATGGCGGAGAAAATTATCATCAATGCGAAGTGCCAGCGTCCGGGCGTTTGCAATGCCGTGGAAACGGTGTTGCTGGACGCGGCCATCGCCAAAACATTCGCGCCGAGGCTGCTGAAAATTTTAAAAGAAAATCATGTAAATGTGTTAGCAGACGTTCGCGCAAGCGCGGCGGCTGGTGAAAAGTTGGACGAACCGCAAACTTGGGCGAAGGAATACCTCGACCTCATCCTCGCCGTTCGTGTGGTGGACGGAGCGGAAGAGGCGATTGCTCACGTGGAAAAATACGGCTCTCATCATTCCGACGCGATTGTGACGGAGGATAAAGAAGCGGCGGAAAGGTTTCTCAAAGGCGTGGACTCGGCGGCGGTTTATTGGAACGCTTCCACGCGCTTCACAGACGGCCACCAATTCGGCATGGGCGCGGAAATCGGCATCAGCACGGACAAAATCCACGCCCGCGGCCCGATGGGATTGGAAGAACTGACTTCTTATAAATACATCGCGCGAGGAAGCGGTCAGGTGAGGGAATAAAATTAGGAGGAGCTGGACTCTTCTGCGATATCCTCCACCCATAGGTCGGGATGGTTGTGGATAAAGTTGCGCATGAGATCAATTAATTCAGTAACCATCAGGTTTTCGGAATGCACGCCGTGTTGTTTCAAAAATTCAGGCGCGCCCGGAAAGTTGACGTTTTCACCAATGACAACGTGCGGAATTTTAAATTGAACAATGGCGCCGGAACACAAGTAACAAGGAGCGAGGGTGGAGTAAAGGATGGTGTCACGATAGGTGTGCTGCCTGCCCGCATTCATAAGACAGGCGATTTCCGCGTGGAGGATGGAGCTGTCGTCTTGCACGCGGCGGTTATGGCCACGCCCAATAATCTTTTCGTTGCGGACGAGCACAGAACCGATGGGGATACCTCCCTCGGCTAGGCCGCGTTTAGCTTCCACGATGGCTTCCCTCATAAAAAAATCGTGGTTCATAAGAATTAAAGTTTTACACTGGCGCAACGCCTGAATCCATTTAAAACAAGTTTTTCGTTATGGCAAAGAAACGCATTGGCATTGTGACGAGCGGCGGCGGTTGTCCCGGTTTAAACGCGGTGATTCGCGGGGTCTTTGTTGTGCTCGCATAGCTGATATAGCAGTTAACAATAACATTGGCGCATGCGCCAATTCTCGCGTCAATAGGTCATACGTCTTTGCCCTTTCGCTTTTCCACCGTGTCATTCCCGCGAAAGCGGGAAACCAGAAGTCTTTCCACAAGCCTATTGCTAGGGGGTATATTTTCACGTTTTTTAAATAAATATAATTAAATTTCGTTAATTATAAGTCAGTTAAAAATCTCTCTATCCCATCCCTTGCCCGCCCTTATCATCAGTGTTACATTATAGATTAGGGAGAGCAAAACTATGAGACTCGCAAAAACAAAACGCTTCTTGGGCTTCACGTTAGTGGAAATGCTTGTTTCCATGAGCATTGTGGTCATTATGGGGTCGCTGGTGGTGCCTAATTATGTGAGCACCTCACGTAAGACTCGGGATGGCGAGGCCATTCATCGAGCCATGACTCTGGAAACAGCTATGGTGGCGTACTTGCAGGATAAGGGAGCGCAAGCTAAGTATTATTGGGCGACAGCCGCCAATGACGAGACGCGGTATGCGCTGATCAAGCCCTATCTCAACAACCCTGCGCCGCTTTTGGAGCCGACAGGCGCAAGCGCAGGCAACTATGTTCCGGAGGGTTACAACTTTCAGTTTCCGGACATTACCGGTGAAGTGGGCAATATCGTCGTCACCGTTCACCGGAACCTCGATGGTGAACTTCTTCGAGGTTGGGGAGCGGGGCCATCTTCTAGTTCTTCCAGCTCTTCAAGTTCCAGTTCATCCTCCAGTTCAAGTTCGTCGTCATCGTCTAGTTCTAGTTCTTCTAGCTCCAGCTCCGGAACCGTGCCGCTGCAGACCTACACCTTGACCATCCACACCACCTTGAACGGCCTTCCCAGTTCAGTGGGGGGGACAACGACAGGGGCGGGGACTTATAACGCCGGAACCTCGGCGTCGGTTACCGCCACGGCCAATGGTCCCAGTTATGCCTTCAACGGCTGGACAGGCGAAGGCATCGCCAACCCCGCCTCGGCCAGCACAACCGTGCTGATGGACGCGAACAAAACCATCGTGGCGAACTTTGTGCGCGTCGTGTCTGTTCCTCTGGCGATCGAGACCACCCATTTAGGCGTTCTGGACGCTTCCGTGGGAACGACGACCGGGGCAGGTTCTTGCCCCATCAACGCCATGGCTCCCATCACCGCCACTGCCAACCCTGGCTACGCTTTTAACCACTGGGTGGGCGCTGGCATCGTCGACACCGCTTCGCCCAGCACAACCGTGCTGATGGATCAGGCTAAGACCATCCAGGCGGATTTTTACGCCATCTACAACTTAGAGGTTAAGACAGCGTTGAAGGGCGTGGAGAGCACCCTTGGGGGAACGGCATCGTCGGACTGGCCGCAGTATTCGGGCGAGGGCCTCTATGAGAACATCCCGGAAGAGACAACCGTGGGCATCTCGGCCACGGCCAACCCCGACTACGAGTTTGACGGATGGATCGGAGACGACATCACCAGCCCCTCGTCGGCGTCGACCGACGTCTTGATGAACCAAACCAAGACCGTGATGGCTAATTTTAAGAGAAAGCCGCACGTTATTATTACCATAGACACGCCTTATAATTATAAATGGAATATTGTGTATAGTAGTAGTAGTAGTAGTAGTAGTAGTAGTAGTAGTAGTAGTGGTAGTGGCACGGGGTCAGGAAGTATAGATCTCGGTTGGTGGCGATCTATTCTTATAATTGAAATTAAACTCACGTATTTTAAGTACGCGATGGGTGAGTGCTACTGGCCAGAGGGTTTTATTTTTAATATCTCCCCCCCGCAGGGTGCGGAAGGCAAAAGATTTGGTGGTTTTGGATATATTTCTTCTTCTCCAGGAGTTAACGTGGGGAGCAGTTATATTCTTGACCCCCCTTTTGTAGCCGATTCATTATTTAACTCGCCGGGTATTATCTGCAGCATGATTGCGATGGGCCAGGTCATGGACGAGGGCGGGGTTGGGGGCGCGGGCCCGAACGAGGATGGAGAGATAGTAGCAGCATCAGTTAGTGCCATGAGCTATAGAGACTCAACGTGGTATTGGTATTGAGCCGTGATGGAAAAATACTGAAGGCGAACTCTACGTCGTTCTAGTGCATTTCACATTGATATTGGCGCATCTCATTTTCCCTGCGCTTTGCTTCCCTGTCATTCCCGAGAGCGTAGCGAGTCGGGAATCCAGAGACTTTGCCGCGAGAACAACGCTTGCTGGATTCCGGTAGTGTATCAATTTGAATTTTTAGAGACATTCGTTTTGTCATGGGTTCAATGTAAATAACAAAGTCTATTGTCATCGCGAGCGACTGTAAGGAGCGTGGCGATCTTTGTTACGCTCGCTTCGCTGACAGTCTTTGTCCTGCAAGACCCCGAACAGGTCGGGGCAGGTCACTTCACTCTCGAGAATGACAGAGCAGGGGGCTTGGTTAGTGGGCAACGGTTTTCGTGGAAAGCATGGCTTATTGTCAAATGTGTTGCTCTCCATTTTCCGCGCGGGAGCGCGTAGAAAATGGGGCTGCCTATTTCAAATTTGGGGATTTATAGACAATGTTACCCTGAAATTTATTCAGAATGCCATTGCAAAGGTGCCAGCTTTCCCATCATAAATTAAAAGACCGTCTGCGAGAATATCCCTTCCAAGAAGCATTTCAAATCCCTGATGTTTTAATTTGAGGCATGTTACTTCCCATGCCAGTTTTGAAAACAATGTAGTAGCAGTTCCTAATGGAACATGAATAGAAACGTCGTAAGTGTGACACGTATGGGGCTCGACTCCCGTAGTTGGGCTAATGGTTTGTGCAGTGCGTTTCGGTTGTAGTCCAAGCATTGTCATAACGTTCGGATCAACGGCAGTATGGCTTGCACCTGTATCAACCAAAGCTTTTACCACAATGGCCGAAGGAATCACAGCTCCCGCCTTTAATAAGGCTGCATGGCGAGGTTCGCTTACACCAATAAAAACGTCAATAAGAGGACCTAGTGGACCCTGATTTAATGTGAAGTGAGGCATTCAAAACCAACTACTCTAGAAAACTGTTGGACTTGTGGTATTTGAGAAATTTGCTGAACCAAAAAAGTTTCCAGTCCAGCCAGTTCATAACCCTTTGAGAGAGCTTCTTGATAGGTTGGAAAAATTCCAATCAGTTTTTGCTTAAAAATCAAAGCATATTTACCTGCCTCGGGTAAAAGCTTTGGCAGTTCCTTCTGGAAAAATGCTTCGTCTTTTTCTAATTCACCCACATTGCAAATATACACGGCTTCCATGGTTAAGCAAGTAACGTTTTTGTCGACACTTTAGATTTTCCTCTGGCGAAATGCGTGAATCTCTTTAGAAAGGGCTTTTTATGGCAAAAAAACGTATTGGCATTGTGACGAGCGGCGGCGATTGCCCCGGTTTAAACGCGGTGATCCGCGGGGTGGTGTTGGCGGCGTATAATCGAGGCTGGGAGGCGATTGGATTTCAAGACGGTTATGAAGGGCTCCTTACGCCGGTTCGTTATCGCATGTTGGACCCTTACAACACGGCGGGCATTACGGCGCTGGGCGGAACTATTTTAGGAACGACGAACCGAGGGCGGTTTGTGGCGAAGGTGGATGCGGGACAAAAGGCCGTTCTACCGCCGGATGTGCTTGAGGAAACGCGCCGCACGATTGAGGGGCTGAAGATTGACACGTTGGTTTGCGTCGGCGGCGACGGCTCGTTGTCAACGGCGCTACAGTTGATGGAGGCGGGTATCAATGTTGTTGGCGTTCCGAAGACGATTGATAACGATATTTCCGCGACGGCGGTCAGCTTCGGTTTTGATTCCGCTGTGGCTTGCGTGGTGGACGCTTTGGATCGGCTGGCGACGACGGCGCATAGTCATAAGCGGGTGATGGTGGTGGAAGTGATGGGGCGGTATGCGGGTTGGATTGCCTTGTATGGCGGCGTGGCGGGCGGAGCGGATATTATTTTGATTCCGGAAATTCCTTTTGAATATCAGAAGGTCAACAACCTCGTCATGTTGCGCGAGGTGGAGGGCAAATACAGCACGATGATCGTCGTCGCGGAAGGCGCGCGGGTGCAAAACGGCCAGTTTGTGACGAAAGACGCTTACACGGCCTCTTCGCCGGGCGAGATTCGCTTGGGCGGCATCGGTTCTCAAGTGGCCAAGGAAATCGCTTACGCCACGAAGAAAGAGACGCGCTATGTCGTGCTGGGACATTTGCAGCGCGGTGGCGCGCCCACGGCGCAAGACCGTATTTTAAGCACGCGCTTTGGCGTGGCGGCTGTGGAGATGATTGCGCAGGGCAAAATCGGCCATATGGTGAGTTATCACAATGACATGATTGACAGCGTGCCGATTGTTGACGCGGTGAGCCGCCTCAAGACAATTCAACCCGACAATCAAATGCTGCACATGGCGCGGGAAATCGGCGTCAAATTCGGCGACGAGTAAGCCGATTGACTAAACGAATCGCCGCAATCAGGCTCGCCGGTGAGGCGATATTTTTCCCTGCAATATCAAAAGCGGTTCCATGATCCGGCGCGGCGCGCCAAAAAGGAAGGCCGAGGGTGAGGTTGACGCCGGAATCAAAGCCGATGAGTTTCAAAGGAATCAATCCTTGATCGTGATACATGCAGATCACCGCGTCGAAAACGCCGCGAGACGCTTGGAGGAAAACAGTGTCGGGCGCGTGCGGCCCGGAGATGCGCGCGCGCTTTTCTTTTTGCAACGCAGCGACGGCGGGAAGGATGACGCGCTGTTCTTCGTCGCCGAAGAGTCCTTCTTCGCCCGCGTGAGGGTTCAGCCCGCAGACGGCGATTTTCGGGTTTCGAATGCCCATGAGCAAGAGGGCAGCAATCGTTCGCTGTGTGGTTTCGACGATGCTTTTGGCAGTGAGCGCGCGAATGGCTTTGCGCAAAGCGCAGTGCGTGGTGACGAGGCTGACGGTGAGGCGAGGGGAGGTCAGCATCATCGTGACTTGGGAAGGCGCGCAGCCTGCGCGTGCGGCGTAGAATTCAGTTTGGCCGGGAAAGGGGAACCCGATGAGCGAGAGATTTTTTTTGCAGACCGGCCCGTTGACGACGGCGCAGATTTCTCCGCGTTGCAGAAGTTCAACAGAAGATTCCAACGCGGCCAAGGCTTGTCGCGCGGAGGTCTTGTTGGGTTTGCCGGCGCGCGCGCCTTTCGCCGAGCCGATGATGCGTAGCGCGGGCGCATCGGCTCGCTTGGAAAAATGAGCCAGCGCTTTTTCGATGATTTCCGGTCCGATGCCGGCTGGGTCGCCGATGGTAAGGCCAATGACGGGCGTTTTTTTCACGTTAAAACATTTTGATAAACGCGCGGCTGCGTAAGCCGTCTATCCATTCCTTTTGCAAGCGAGCGCGTTCGTCTTGGAGCAATTTTTTTTCAATTTCATCCCGCACTTCTTTCAAAGGCTTCACCGTTTCGCGCTGAACATCCTCCGCCATGAGCAGGTAGTAGCCGTCTTCCGTCGTCACCACATCGCTGATTTGGCCGGGTTTTAGCGAGAAAGCGACTTTAGAGAGGTCTTCTCTCAATGTCGTTTCAGAAACCCAGCCCCAATCGCCATTGTTGTCGCGTTGCGTTCCTTCGGAATAATCGCGCGCTAATTTGCCGAAGTCTTCGCCAGTTTCGATTTTGCGTTTGAGTTCTTTGATGAGAATGAATTGAGGATCCATTTCTTCCTGTTCGCCTTTTTCATTGGCGTGTTTTTCTTTGAAGAGGCCATGGCGCAAGAAAATCAACCGCAGATGAATTTGTTTGGGTTGGATGAATTCACGGATGTTCTTCTGATAATATTTCTCGATTTGGAATGGCGAGATGATGACGACTTGGCTCACGTTTTTAGCTCGCATGGCTTGGACGATCATTTGATTTTTCACTTCTTGTTTGAACGTTGCCATGGACATGCCATTAGCTTGCAGTGTGCGGATGAGAGTGTTGCGGTCGCCCTCGTATTTGGTTTTGATGATGTCTTGAATCCTGTCCTCGACAATGTTGTCGGGAATGAAAAAGCTCTGCTTGTTGAAGTATTGGATAATCAGTTCGCGTTCGATGAGAGATTGCAGAGCGGTGAGGCGCGCTTCTTTGACTTTGTCCACAAGCTCCAAGCCGCTGTAGGCTGTGCGCAGTTGCGCTTCCGTGGGGTCAACGAGTTGCTTGACTTCTGAAAACGTAATGACCTTGTCATTGACAATAGCTGCAACACCGTCAATGGCTTGGCTTTGCGAAAAAAGCGGCGTTGGGAATGCCGCTATCAAGCAGAAACAGAGGATTTTACGAAAAAGAGAACCCATTTTTCAATTTCTTTAAGCTTAGATTTAGGAGAGGAGGCGGTCAAGCGGGGAAACTTGTTGTTCATCATCACATAATCTTGATTTCGTTTCAACATCAGTTTGTTTTCTTTGACTTCGATGCTCTCAAAATCAGCCGCGGCAGCGATGAGCCGAATGCGGTGAATGGCCAGCAGCAATTCCACGCATTCAGGCCAAGGGCCGAAGCGGTCGCGCCAGCGTTGGCGCAGTTGTTCCCACTGTTCGAGGGAAGCCAGCTCGGCCAGCTCGCGGTAGGCGGCGATGCGCCAAGACGTTTCTGACATGTACGAAGACGGCAGGTAGGCGTGGGACAAACCGGTCGAAATGCTCTCGACGCTTTGCAGGGAAAGGAAGTCGAAGGCGAGCGTTACCTCGCGCATTTCAACGGGCGTTTCATTTTTCAAGCGGGCGACGGCGCGTTTCAGGAGGCGGCAGTAGAGGTCGAAGCCGATAGCGGCGATGTGGCCGCTTTGGGCCGCGCCGAGGAGATTGCCCGCGCCGCGCATTTCCAAGTCGCGCATGGCGATTTTGTAGCCCGCGCCGAGTTGATTGTGTTGATGAATCGCCTGCGCGCGCTTGGCGGCCGCCGTTCGCATGAGTTCACGCGGCAGCAACAAGAGCGCATAAGCGCGGCTGGCGGCGCGTCCCACGCGCCCCCGGAGTTGGTAGAGATCGGCGAGGCCGAAGCGGTCGGCGCGGTCAATGATGATCGTGTTCGCGTTGGGAATATCGAGGCCGTTCTCAATGATCGTGGTGGAAAGAAGCACGTCCGTCTTGCCTTGAACAAAACGCGCCATGACGCTTTCCAGCTCGTCCTCGTCCATTTGACCGTGGCCGATTTCGATTTTCGCGCGCGGGACGAGAAGTTTCAGCCGTTCGGCGATGCGGTCAATCGTGCGAATGCGGTTGTGGAGGAAATACACTTGGCCGCCGCGCGACAGCTCGCGCTCGATAGCGTCGCGGATGAGCCGCTCGTCATACGCGCTGACGATCGTTTCCACAGGCAAGCGATTGGGCGGCGGCGTTTCGATGGCGCTCATGTCCCTCGCACCCATGAGGGCGAGGTAAAGCGTGCGCGGGATGGGCGTCGCGGAAAGAGAGAGAACGTCCACGAGCCGAAATGTGGATTTGAGTTTTTCCTTTTGCTTCACGCCGAAACGTTGTTCCTCATCCACGATAACGAGGCCGAGATTTTTGAATCGCATATCGCCGGAAAGCAGGCGGTGCGTGCCGACAAGGATATCCACTTCACCGGCGGCAGTTTGGCGGATGATTTCCTTTTGGCGGCTGACGGGGACGAAGCGGCTGATGATTTCGATGGAGACGGGATAATCCGCCATGCGCTCGCGCAAGGTGTTTCCGTGTTGCTGCGCCAGCACAGTGGTGGGGGTAAGGAAGGCGACTTGCTTGCCGCTCAACACCGTTTTGAAAGCGGCGCGGATGGCCACTTCCGTTTTGCCGAAGCCGACGTCGCCGCAAATGAGGCGGTCCATTGGGCGCGCGCTTTCCATGTCGGTTTTCGTTTCGATGATGGCTTTCATTTGGTCGGACGTTTCGCGGTAGATGAAGGCGTTTTCAAATTCCTGCTGCCAGACCGCGTCCGGCCCGCAGGGCGATTTCTGCAATGTCTCGCGCTCGGCGTGGACGCGCAGCAACTCGGCGGCGTAATCCATGACCACGCGCTGCGCCTGATTCTTAGCGCGTTCCCAACGCGCGCCGCCGAGGGCGTCCAGCGTTGGGTGCCGTTTGCCGACGCCAACGTATTTGGAGACGAGGTAAGCTTGCTCCAACGGCACATAAAGTTTTGCGCTGTCTTTAAATTCAAGAACGAGGACTTGCTGTTGCTCCGCGCTCTCCGGCAACGGTTGCAAGCCGTGGTAAAGGGCGATGCCGTGTTCGACGTGGACGACATAATCGCCCAGTTGCAGTTCGTCGAGTTGAACGGGCTTGCGTCTTTCGACGGCGCGTTTTTGATGCAGGCCGCGCAAGGTTTGGTAACGGCCAAAAATTTCGGCGTCGGTTAGCAGCGCGAGGCGGCCTTCGGGCCACGCGAACCCTCGCAAGAGAGGGCTGGCGCAGAAATTAAGCAGCGCGAGCGTTTCATCGCTTTCTTGCTGATTTTCCCGCAGCCATTCACGAAGGCGCTGCTGCTCGCCTTCATTGTTGCAACTCAACCAAACCTGCCAACCTTGGTTGAGCCAGTCGCCGAGCTGCCGCCGCAACAACTGCCGCCGGTTTTCGCTTAAAACGTGATCGCCCACCGCGCCGTGAAGGAAAGAATGTTCTTCAAAGGACGCGGACATGGAGTGTGTTTCAGGTTGCTTGCCGAGGTAGATGAGTTGGGGCGCGGCAGGGAAGTAGTCCGTCAGGGAAGAAGAAGCGTCCGCGTCGGAAAAAATCAGTTGAATCTCCGCGCGCTCGACTTTTTGGAGCGAGGTTTGCTCGACGGGATCAAACTCGCGGATGGATTCAATTTCATCGCCGAACCATTCGATGCGCAAAGGAAAGGCGGTTTGCCACGGGAAGCAGTCCACAATGCCGCCGCGTTGCGTGAATTGGCCGCGCGCGACGACCAGCGTTTCCCGTTCATAACCTGCTTCGATGAGCCGCGTCTTGAAAAAATCGGGCGAGATTTTTTCGCCTTGCCGCAGGGCGATTTTGCCGGCCTTGATTTTTTCCGGCGAAGGAACGGGTTGATCAAGCGCGGCGGCAGTGGTCAAGACCAAAACGTTCGGTTGCGCTGTCAGAGCGTGAAGGACGGCCATCTTTTCCGCGCGCAAATCGGGGTCGGCGAGCGAGGCAGCGCTAGATTTCGTGGTTTCCGGATAAAAAAGATGGGGCAGTTGCCATGCTTCAAAATGGGAAGCGATTTCTTCCTGCCATTTAATAGAAGGCGCGATGACGATGACGGGCGGCGTTTTTTTTGCCCGCCACGCGGCGAGGAGAAAAGCTTGAGCGGAGCAGGGGACGTTTTCCAAAGAAATGGTGATTTTGCGCGAGGCGGCTTTTTCCAACTTCGCAAACATCGGCTCAAAAGCCGGATTTTGCAAAAGGCTGATGATGGAGGGGGAAGAAACAGTGGACACGGCAGTGCGGAAAAAATCCGCGCTTTGAATAATAAAAGGCAGTTTTAGAGGAAAGAGATGAATTTGGAAAGAAATTTGCTCTGTCGCTCACCGCAATATTTTGAGCCGACGCCTGATACTTGACGATATGACCCGCAGCTCACATGAGAGCATGAAAGTTACTGAAGGAATGTTAACGGAACGCCGGCAAAAAGTATAATCCCTTATCGAGATAATTCTATGAGAATAAGACTTTTTATTTTATCCATCGTCATGTTGTGCAGTTTCTGCATTCATTGTCCTTTGTGTCCGTTTGTGTTCCCTAATATGCCGCACATCGCTGGTTCGTTGAACGCGCTGATCAAAATCAATCCGGTTTTAAGATAGCGAGTAGGCGAGGGGGATGAATTTCGTCGACAGATTTTTAAAAGCAAAGGTTTCGGAATAATTTTTTTAAAAAATAACGGAAATACCCTTGACGGGTTTTTGAAACTTCGCTACTTCTACTCGTTCTCATTTTGTCGCGCGAGAACTATACCCTTATGCAGGGCGTAGTTTTTGAAGCGAAAAAAGAGAATGTTTGGGATGGAACGTGTGTTCTTTTTCAAGCTTTTGCCCATGTAGCTCAGTTGGCAGAGCACGTCCTTGGTAAGGACGGGGTCGTCGGTTCAACCCCGATCATGGGCTGTGGATGGCTGCTTTAAGAAGAGCGGCTGTGGCGGGAGAAGAATCAACAATAAATAAACGTTAATTTGGATTATTAGGAGAAGTGAAATTCAAGGAGTGAACCATGGCTAAAGAAACTTTTACAAGAGATTTACCGCACGTGAACATCGGCACGATTGGGCACGTTGACCACGGCAAGACAACGCTAACAGCGGCCATTACGACGATTTTGGCCAAAAAAGGCTGGGCTGAAGCCAAGGCTTATGGCGATATTGATAATGCTCCTGAAGAAAAGGCGCGCGGTATCACGATCAACACCGCTCACGTGGAATACAAGACGCTGAAGCGTCACTATGCTCACGTGGATTGCCCCGGCCACGCGGATTACGTGAAGAACATGATCACCGGCGCGGCGCAAATGGACGGCGCGATTCTCGTCGTCAGCGCGGCGGACGGCCCGATGCCTCAAACGCGCGAGCACATTCTCTTGGCCCGCCAAGTGGGCGTTCCGGCCCTCGTTGTGTTCATGAATAAGGTGGACATGGTGGATGACAAAGAATTGCTTGATTTGGTGGAGTTGGAAGTGCGCGAATTGTTGAATCAATACGAATATCCCGGCAATGATATTCCGATCATCAAAGGCAGCGCGTTGAAGGCGTTGGAATCCGGCGATCCGAATCATCCGGATGCCAAGTGCATTTTTGATTTAATGGACGCTGTGGACGCTTACATCCCGATTCCCGATCGTCCGAAGGAGCAGCCGTTCCTCATGCCGATTGAAGATGTGTTCAACATTGAAGGTCGCGGCACGGTGGTCACAGGGCGCGTTGAGCGCGGCGTGTTGAAGAGGATGGAAGAAGTGGAAATCGTCGGCATCAAACCGACGGCGAAGACAACGGTGACGGACGTCGAAATGTTCCGCAAGCTTCTGGATACCGCCGAGGCTGGCGACAATGTCGGCTTGCTCTTGCGCGGCACGAAGAAGGAAGATGTGGAGCGCGGCCAAGTCCTCGCTAAACCCGGGACGATTACGCCTCACACAAAGTTCAAGGCGACGGTTTATATTTTGAGCAAGGAAGAAGGCGGACGCCATACGCCGTTCTTTAATGGATACCGCCCGCAGTTTTACTTCCGCACAACGGATGTGACCGGCGTGGTTAAATTAAAAGAAGGCGTTGAAATGGTGATGCCGGGTGATAATGTAGAGTTTGAAGTGGAGTTGATTACTCCTATTGCTATGGAGAAGCAAATTCGCTTCGCTATTCGAGAAGGTGGTCGAACAGTCGGCGCTGGTCGGGTGACGGAAATTGTTGCTTAAACCGGAATTTATCGAGGGCGGGGGAGGCCCAGCGCGTGTTTTGAAGGGCAGTAGCTCAATTGGTAGAGTAGCGGTCTCCAAAACCGTCGGTTGGGGGTTCAAGTCCCTCCTGCCCTGAACTAAGATGGAAGCTTTAAAAATCGCTGATAACTGGTTGCTCACCGCTTTAGTGTGGGGAGGGAGCCTTGCCGTGTTGGCAGTGGTTCTTTATTACCGCGCGCCGATCTCCAAATTTTTTGGAGAGGTCAAAGCGGAGCTTCAGAAGTGCAGTTGGCCGTGGAATCCGGAGCAGACGGGATTAAGGCGTTACAAGGAATTGATTGATTCCACCGTTGTCGTGTTGGTTTCAACGATTCTCTTGGCGACTTACGTTTCTGTTTTTGACTTCTTGTTAAGCCATCTTGTGCGTTTGGTAGTGAGGTTTTAGATATGACAGATCAAGAAAATATCGAAGCCGCCAGCGTTCCTCTTCCCGAAGGGCAAGATGTTGCCGCATCGCAAGGGCAACGACCTGCGCAATGGTTTATTTTGCACGTTTTGTCCGGTCAAGAGACGAACGTGAAAAAGAACATGGAAAGCCGCATGAAGGTAGAGGAGATGGGAGATTGCGTGCACGAGTTGGTGATCCCGACCGAGCGCATTTCTGAAATCAAGCGCGGTAAAAAGGTGGAAACGGAGCGCAAGCTTTATCCGGGTTACATTTTCGCCAATATGCATTTGCTGGACGAAGATAATAAATTGGTGGAACGCACTTGGTATTTCGTTCGTGAAACGCCCGGCGTCATCGGTTTTGCGGACGGCGACCGCCCGATTCCGATGAAGCAGGAAGAAGTGGATTCCATGTTGTCTCAAATCCGTGAGCGCGAGGATAAGGTTAAGCCGAAGGTTATTTTTGAAGTGGGAGATCGCGTCAAAGTGGGCGACGGGCCGTTCCAAAGCCAAGAGGGAGTTGTTGAGGAAGTGGATGAAGAAAAAGGGCGCGTTCGCGTGGCGGTCAGCATTTTCGGGCGTTCGACGCCCGTGGAATTAGAGTATTGGCAAGTTGAAAAGTTATAAGGGATAAGTTCATGGCAAAAGAAATTACAGGAATCGTTAAGTTGCAAATTCCGGCGGGACAGGCCAACCCTGCGCCTCCGGTTGGGCCTGCATTGGGCCAGCAGGGCGTCAACATCATGGCGTTTTGCAAGGAGTTTAACGCTAAAACGCAAAAGGAAACGGGCAATATCCTGCCTGTCGTCATCACGATTTATAAGGATAAAAGCTTTACGTTTATCACCAAATCGCCTCCGGCAGCCATTCTTTTGAAAAAAATGGCGAACATTGCCAGCGGTTCCAAAGAGCCGAATAAGATCAAAGTCGGCAAAGTGACGCGCAAGCAAGTGATGGAGATTGTGAAACAGAAGCGCGCGGATTTGAACGCAAGGAGCGATGAAGCCGCATTCAGGGTGATTGCAGGGACGGCGCGCCAGATGGGGATAGAGGTTGTCGAGGGTTAATTTAAAGATTTAAAAAACTCGCCGGTTTGAATGAAGCGGCGGGAAAGAAATTAGGAGAGCCTGAAAAGGTTCGTTAAAACTAAGCCCGTTAAAAGCGGGAGAAATGAAAAAAAATGGCAAAAAAGTCAAAACGTTATAGGGAAGCGGCGAAGCTGGTGGACTCGAAGAAGGTCTATCGCGTGGAAGACGCCGTGGATATTTTAAAGAAAATGCCTAAAGCCAAGTGCGACGAGACAGTGGACCTGTCCTTCAAGCTCACGGTTGATCCTAAGCAAAGCGATCAAATGGTGCGCGGCACGGTGGCTTTGCCTCACGGTTCGGGCAAAAATGTGCGCGTGCTGGTCTTTGCCAAAGGCGCTGCTGCGGACGCGGCTAAAGCCGCCGGAGCGGATGAAGTGGGTTTTGAGGAATTGATTAAGAAGGTCATGGGCGGATTTCAGGATTTTGATGTTGCTGTGGCGACGCCGGACGCGATGCAAGAGGTGCGCAAGCTCGGCAAGGTGCTCGGCCCGCGCGGCCTGATGCCCAATCCCAAGACGGGAACAGTGACGGATGACACGGCCAAAGCCGTCAAGGAATGCAAGGCGGGGCGCGTGGAGTTCAAGGTTGATAAAGCTGCGAATGTGCATGTGCTGTGCGGCAAGTTGTCGTTCAACGAGCAGAACCTTAAAGAAAACGCTCGCACAGTGATTCAAGCGTTGGTGAAGGCGCGTCCTTCTTCCGCGAAGGGGAAATACATCGAGAGGTGCGTCCTTTCGGCCACCTTTTCGCCCGCAGTCTTGTTGGACGTTTCGGAGTTTATGAAGAATTGAGGCGCGTATGAGAGAAGAGAAAAAAATCATTTTAGAAAACATGCTGGGCTGGTTGCGCCAGTCTCCGTTTGTCATTGTTACGGATTACAAAGGGCTGAAGGTTGAAGAATTCGCTGAATTACGGAAACGCTTGGCGCAGGTCGGCGCGGAAGCTCATGTCATCAAGAACACCTTTTTGCGCCGCGCGTTGAACGAGGAAAAGTTGCCGGAAATGACTGGCGATTTGAAGGGGCAGACGGCGGTTGTGTATGGCAAGTCGGAAGTCAGCGCGGCTGCGAAGGTCATCAAAAATTTTGCCGCGGAATTTCAGAAACCGCAAATTCGAGCCGCTTTGGTTGACAAGACACTGCTGGGGAAGGACGCCGTTTTGACGTTGGCCAGTCTTCCTTCACGCGAGGTGTTGTTGGCGCAGTTGCTGGGCTTACTTCAAGCTCCGGCCTCCAAGCTGGCGCGTTTGGTTCAAACGCCCGCAAGCCAGTTGGCGCGCGTGATTCAGGAGAAAGCGACGAAAGGATAAGAAGATTTGTCAGTCGGAACGCTTGGGCGTTTTCGGCTGCGCAAAAGAGAAAAGAAAAACGATTCCATCTAGCCTGAAAGTCTTTTCAGGATAATTCGACGGCGGGCGCCGTCGGCTAGGCGGAACGCAACAAGGAGCAGCCTCGACCGCGCGTTGCCGCGCGAGCGGGGAAGATAAAAATATGGCAGCAGACTTAGATAAAATCGCCGAGAGCTTGAGCGCGTTAACCGTGCTGGAAGCGGCGGAATTGGTTAAAAAATTGGAAGAAAAATGGGGCGTCAGCGCGGCTGCACCGGTGGCTGTGGCCGCCGCGGCAGGAGCGGCAGCAGCGGCTCCGGCTGAAGAAAAGACGGCCTTTAACGTTATTTTAAAAGACGCTGGCGCGAATAAAATAGGCGTGATTAAGGAAGTGCGCGCAGCAGTGTCAGGATTGGGCTTGGCTGAAGCGAAAGCTTTAGTCGAAGGCGCGCCTAAGCCTGTGAAAGAGGGCGTCACGAAGGAAGAAGCTGCGGAAATCAAGAAAAAACTTGAAGCGGCTGGCGCTAAAGTCGAAATCCAGTAAACAAATTCGGTTATTCCGGGGCGCCCCGCGCGCTCCGGAAAACCTATAAAATAAAAAAAGCGGGAATTAAGGCAGCAATATGGCTACGGAACAAGTCGCAGGACGCAAAAATTTTGGGAAGATTAAGGAGTCAAATCCGCTTCCCAATTTAATCGAGATTCAGCTCAATTCTTACCGCGCTTTTCTTCAGACGGAAACGCCGTCTAAGAAGCGCAAGAATGAGGGATTGCAGGCTGTTTTTCGAGAGGTGTTCCCCATTGAGAGCTATGACGAAAAAATCCAGCTCGATTTTGCGGAATATGAAATCGCCGCGGCGAAGATGGATCCTTACGAATGCATTCGGGAAGGGCAAACGTACGCCGCGCCGCTTTACGTCACGTTTCGTCTTAAAAACGAAGCCAATGTTTTAGAAGAAAAAGTCTACATGGGCGAATTGCCTTTGATGACGCCGCAAGGTACGTTCGTCGTCAACGGGGCGGAGCGCGTGGTGGTCAGCCAGCTGCACCGCTCGCCGGGCATTTGTTTTGAATCCAGCATTCACGCCAACGGCAAGACGCTTTACTCTTTCCGCATCATTCCCGATCGCGGTTCGTGGCTGGAAGTGGTGTATGACACCAGCGACTTGCTTTACGTTCACCTCGACCGCCGCAAACGCCGCCGGAAATTTCTCGTCACCACCTTCCTACGCGCGCTGGGTTACGGTTCCAATGAAGAGATCGTCGGTCTTTTTTATGAAATCGAAGATTTGAAACTGCGCGAAGATGTGGATGAAGAAGTCATCAGTTCTAAGGTTTTGATCAATGAAGTCCGCGACACGGCGAATGCGGACTTGATTGTGGCGCGGGCGTTGGAGCCGTTGACGAAGACCGTCATCCGTCAGCTCATGGATTTGGGGTTGAAAACGGTCAAAGTGGTGGATATTAGCAACGACGACACGATTATTAAGTGCCTCAAGAAAGACCCCACGCGCGACACGGACGACGCGTTGAAGGATATTTACCGCCGCTTACGGCCGGGCGATCCGCCAACGGTGACGAACGCGAAGGCATTACTGAAACGGCTCTTTTTTGATCCGAAGCGTTACGACATCGGTCGCGTTGGTCGTTATAAAATCAATCAAAAGCTTTCCATCGGAGTGGACCTTGCCACGCGCGTTTTGACGAATGACGACGTGGTGGCCGCGACGGGATACATTATCAACCTGAAATTGGGCGAGGGCAGCACGGATGATATTGATCACTTGGGCAGCCGCCGCGTGAGAACCGTCGGCGAGTTGCTGGCCAATCAATGCCGCGTCGGTCTTGCGCGCACGGAACGTTTGGTCAAGGAGCGCATGACGTTGTTCGACGTGAACACGGAAGGCATGACGCCGCAGAAATTGATCAACCCGAAAGCTCTTTCCGCCGTCATCCGCGATTTCTTTGGCCGCAGCCAGCTTTCGCAATTGATGGATCAGACCAATCCGCTTTCCGAGATGACGCATAAACGCCGTCTCTCCGCGCTTGGACCAGGCGGCTTGAGCCGCGACCGCGCCGGTTTCGAGGTGCGCGACGTTCATCCCTCCCACTACGGACGCATTTGCCCGATTGAAACGCCGGAAGGCCCCAACATCGGTTTGATTGCCTCCCTGTCCACCTTTGCGCGCATCAATGAATTTGGTTTCATTGAGACGCCTTATCGCAAAGTGAAAAACGGGCGCGTGTTGGATGAAATTGATTATCTTGCGGCGGATCAGGAAGAAAACTACATCATCGCCCAAGCCAATGCGCCGTTGAAAAGCGACGGGCATTTTGACGCGGATAAAATAGCTGTGCGTTACAAGAGCGACTTTCTTGAAGTGGAGCCTTCGCATGTTCATTACATGGACATTTCACCCAAGCAGCTTGTGTCCGTGGCCGCCGGATTGATTCCTTTTATTGAGCATGACGACGCCAACCGCGCGTTGATGGGGTCCAACATGCAACGCCAAGGCGTGCCGTTGATTGTGACGGAGTCGCCGTATGTCGGCACGGGACTGGAAGCCGTTGTGGCGCGTGATTCGTGCGCGATGGTGATTGCGGAAGGTTCTGGAAAGACTGCCTCTGTTTCGGCGGATTGCATCATCGTCACGAGCGATGGAGAAACGCCGAAGAAGGTGAAGCATGACCCCGAAAACGGCGTTTATGTGTATAAACTGCGTAAGTTCGCGCGTTCGAATAACGGCACCTGCGTCAACCAGAAACCGCTTGTTCACAAAGGCGACCGCGTTGCCAAAGGGCAGGTCATCGCCGACGGGCCGTGCACGGATCAAGGCGAGTTGGCTTTAGGGCGCAACGTGCTCGTCGCATTCATGCCTTGGAACGGTTATAACTTTGAAGACGCGATTCTCATTAGCGAAAAAATCGTTAAGGAAGACATTTATACCAGCATTCATATTGACGAGTTTGAAATCTCCGCGCGCGACACCAAACTCGGCCCTGAAGAAATCACGCGGGACATCCCGAACGTCGGCGACGAGGCGTTGAAAAACCTCGGCCACGACGGCGTGGTGCGCATCGGCGCGGAAGTGAAGCCGGGCGATATTCTCGTCGGTAAAATCACGCCGAAGAGCGAGACGGAATTGGCTCCGGAAGAACGTTTGCTGCGCGCCATCTTCGGCGAAAAAGCGGCGGACGTGAAAGATTCCTCGCTCGTTGTTCCTTCGGGCACTTACGGCATCGTCATGGATATTAAAGTGACGGCGGGCAATCTCAAACCGGCGACGCAGAAGTTGAGCCAATCGGAAGCGAAGCGTCAGTTAAAGTCCATTCAGGATAAGTTCGACAAGAAGAAAGCCGAGTTGACGGAAGAGTTGACGCAAGCGTTGTCCAACGTTTTGTTGAATGAAAAAATTCCGTTGGACGTGGTGAACGGCGAATCCGGCGAGATCATCATTCCCGCCAACCGCAAAATCACCAAGACGTTGTTGCGCAAGATGGCGGCGGTTTATAATCACATCGAAATTGATCCCAGCCCTATCCGCATCAAAATCCGCGAAATCATCGGCAATTTTGAAGGAAAATTCGTCCAGCTTGAAAACGAGCGCGAAGTGGAGATGGATCGCATCGAAGCGGGCGACGACATTGATCCGGGCATTATCAAGCAAGTGAAAGTGTATGTCGCTTCCAAGCGCAAACTTTCCGTTGGCGACAAGATGGCGGGCCGTCACGGCAACAAAGGCGTCGTGGCTAAAATTGTGCCGGAAGAGGACATGCCATTCTTGCCGGATGGAACGCCTGTGGAGATTGTGTTGAACCCGCTCGGCGTGCCTTCGCGTATGAACGTGGGGCAAGTGTTGGAAACGCACTTGGGCATTGCCGCCAAGGTTCTCGGCCTCAAAGTGGCGACGCCGGTGTTTGACGGCATCAGCGAGGCGCAGATTCGGCAATATCTCGAAAAAGCCGGCTTGGACAAAGACGGCAAGAGTTACCTTTACGATGGACAGACCGGCGAGCGGTTTGATCAGCGCGTGGTGGTGGGTTACATCTACATGATGAAATTGCATCACCTTGTGGCGGATAAAATTCACGCGCGTGCTGTCGGGCCGTATTCCTTGGTGACCCAGCAACCGTTGGGAGGCAAGGCTCAATACGGCGGCCAGCGTTACGGCGAAATGGAAGTGTGGGCGATGGAAGCTTACGGCGCGGCTTACACTTTGCAGGAGTTGTTGACGGTGAAGTCGGACGACGTTCAAGGCCGCACGCGGATTTACGAGAGTATTGTCAAAGGCGACAATTCGTTGGAAGCCGGCACGCCGGAATCCTTCAACGTTCTCATTAAGGAAATGCAGAGCCTGTTACTTGACGTCAAGGTGGGCGAGCGTTCCAACATTTTTGATGAAGACAAGGTTGTTGAAGCCACCATTTAATAAAGATTGATCTATGAGCAAAGAAACACAATCAGCGCGCGAAATACTCGGCATGGAAAAGGCGGTCGGATTCGACCAAGTGGGCATTTCCGTGGCGTCTCCAGAAACTGTTTTTTCTTGGAGCCGAGGCGAGGTGAAGAATCCCGAAACGATTAATTACCGCACTTTCAAACCGGAAAAAGGCGGCTTGTTTTGCGAACGTATTTTCGGCCCGACGAAAGATTACGAATGCGCTTGCGGCAAATATAAACGCATTAAATACAAAGGCACCATTTGCGATCGTTGCGGCGTGGAAGTGACCACCGCGCGCGTGCGCCGCGACCGGATGGGGCACATCGAGCTTGCCGTTCCTGTTTCGCACATTTGGTTTTTTAAATGCATGCCAAGCCGCATCGGGTTGATGATGGACATGACGGCGCGTGAGTTGGAACGTGTGATTTATTATGAGGATTACCTCGTCATTGATCCCGGCAACACGCCTTTGCAGCACAAACAATTGCTCGACGAATCCAAGTGCCGCGAGGCGCGGGAGCAGTATGGCGACACGTTTGTGGCGAAGATGGGAGCCGAGGCCGTGCGCGATATTCTGAAGAGCATTGATTTAGCTGAAACTGCTAAGCAGCTCGGAGTGCAGTTGGACAACACGCGCAGCAAGCAATTACGGAAAAAAATCGCCAAGCGTTTGAAATTGGTTCAAGGGTTTATTCATTCCGGAACAAGACCGGAGTGGATGATTTTGGAAAATTTGCCGGTCATTCCGCCGGATTTGCGCCCGCTCGT
The DNA here is from genome assembly GCA_043805085.1 of bacterium. Taxonomy (GTDB): domain Bacteria; phylum Verrucomicrobiota; class Verrucomicrobiia; order Methylacidiphilales; family Verrucolacustridaceae; genus JAZDII01. The sequence goes on along the minus strand of JAZDII010000076.1, from coordinate 2,942 downwards.
TCCGTTGGAAGGCGGGCGTTTCGCCACATCGGATTTGAACGATCTTTACCGGCGCGTCATCAACCGCAACAATCGTTTGAGAAGCTTGCTGCAACTCAAGACGCCGGATGTCATCATCCGCAACGAAAAGCGCATGTTGCAAGAAGCCGTGGATGCGCTCATGGACAATGGCCGTCATGGCCGCCCTGTGACGGGCGCGGGCAATCGCCCTCTCAAATCGCTTTCTGATATGCTCAAAGGCAAGAGCGGACGTTTCCGCATGAACTTGCTCGGCAAGCGCGTGGATTATTCAGGCCGCTCGGTGATTGTTATCGGGCCGGAACTGAAACTGCATCAATGCGGTTTGCCCAAGAAAATGGCGTTGGTGTTGTTCGAGCCGTTCATCATCCGCCGCTTAAAAGAAATGGGTTATGTTCACACCGTGCGCAGCGCGAAGAAGCTCATCGAGCGCCGCGAGCCGGTGGTGTGGGACATTTTGGAAGAAGTGACGAAAGAGCATCCTGTTCTCCTCAACCGCGCGCCGACGCTGCACCGTTTGTCTGTGCAGGCTTTCGAGCCGTTGTTGATCGAAGGCGACGCGATTCGCATTCATCCGTTGGTTTGCACGGCTTACAACGCGGACTTCGACGGCGACCAAATGGCCGTTCACGTCCCGCTTTCCGTGGAAGCGCAAATGGAAGTGCGTTTGCTCATGCTGGCGTCTCACAATATTTTCGGCCCGTCCAACGGTCGCCCGATTACCACGCCTTCGCAAGACATCACGTTGGGTTGTTATTACTTGACTCAAACTTCTAGGAAGAAAAAGAAAGAGGGAGGCAAGAGGTTGTCGTTGATGGCGGACATCGAAGAAGTGGTGTTGGCCAAGACGGAAGGCGTCGTCGGCGTTCACGATTTAATTTTGTTCAAAAATCCCGATTTTGGCCGCGACACATGTTTCGGTGATAAGACGAAGAAGGTGATCGAGACCACGCCCGGGCGCGTCATCTTTAATCAGATTTGGCCTGCGGAAGTTGGTTTCGTCAACAAGCCCGTTGGGAAAAAACAAATCAGCGAAGTGATTCTTCGTTGTTATTACGCAGTCGGTCATAAACGCGTTGTGGAAGTGCTCGATAAACTCAAAGAGCTTGGCTTCAAAGAAGCGACGCGAGCGGGAATTTCCATCGGCATTGACGACATGATTATCCCCGCCGAAAAAGCGGGCGTGGTCGCCAAAGCCAATCAAGCCGTTGCCGCGGTGGAAAAGCAATACCGCATGGGCGCGATTACGGATGGCGAGCGTTACAACAAGATTGTGGATATTTGGACGCAAGCGACGGAAGAAATTTCCAGCGCGATGTATCGCACTCTCGAATACAACGAAGGGCGCGAAGAATTAAATCCGGTTTATTTAATGGTGGATTCCGGCGCGCGAGGCAATCGCAATCAGGTTCGTCAGTTGGCCGGTATGCGAGGTTTGATGGCCAAGCCGTCCGGTGAAATCATTGAACGCCCCATTGTGTCCAGCTTCCGCGAGGGGCTGTCCGTTTTGGAATACTTCATCAGCACGCACGGCGCGCGCAAGGGTTTAGCGGATACCGCGCTGAAGACGGCGGATTCCGGTTACATGACGCGCAAGCTTGTGGATGCGGCTCAAGACGTGATCATCAGCGAGCCTGATTGCGGCACGGTGAAGGGTATTTGGGTGAAGGCGATTTATGAAGGCGACGACGAAATTGTTTCGTTGTCCGACCGCATCGTTGGCCGCGCTTCTTGCGATGATATTTATCATCCCGTGAACGGCGAAATTGTTGTCGCCGCGAATGAATTAATCACGGAGATATCCGCCAAGGCCATAGAAGACATCGGCCAAGAGCGCGTGCGCATTCGTTCCGTGCTAACGTGTGAGACGCGCCGCGGCGTTTGCGCCAAGTGTTACGGCATGAATTTGGCGACGAATAAATACGCCAAGCTGGGCGAAGCGGTGGGCATCATCGCCGCGCAGAGCATCGGCGAGCCGGGCACGCAGTTGACCATGCGCACGTTCCACATCGGCGGAACGGCGTCGCAGGTGTTCAAGCAGCCGCAGATCAAGGCGCGCAACGACGGCGTGGTTCAATATAACGATTTGCGCGTGGTGCAATCCTTGGAAGGCCAATTCATCGTTCTCAATAAGAACGGTTCTATCAGCATCCATGCGGAAGACGGGCGTGAGTTGGAAAGCTACAACGTTGTTATCGGCTCTGTCATTTCCGTGGCGGATGGCGGCAAGGTGAAGAAAGCGCAAAGCTTTGTTCAGTGGGATCCTTACAACGTCGCTATTTTGACGGAGAAGCAGGGTAAAATCGAATTCCGCGACATCATTGAAGGCGTGACGATGAAAAAGGAAGTGGACGAGACGACGAAGCTCGTCGGCACGGTCATCATCGAACACAAGGAAGATTTGCATCCGCAGATTGTCATTTTGGACAAATCAGGCGAAGTGGTGGCCGCTTACATTATTCCTGCGGGGGCGCACATTGAAGTCAAGCAGGGGCAGCACGCGCAGGCGGGTCAGCGCTTGGCCAAGACGCCGCGCAAGGTGACGAAGACGAAGGACATCACCGGCGGCTTGCCGCGCGTGGCGGAACTCTTTGAGGCGCGCCGTCCTAAAGACGCGGCGGAAATCGCCAAGATTGACGGCGTCGTGGACATTGAAGGCAACGTCCGCAATAAAAAGCGCGTCATCATCCGCGATGCGCAAACGGGCGACGAGGAAGAACATCTCGTGCCGCTTTCCAAACATCTCATCGTTTATAAAGGCGATGTGGTGAAGAAGGGGCAGCAGCTCACCGAAGGCCCTGTCGTGCCGCACGAAATTTTGGACGTTTGCGGCCCTCAAGAAGTGCAAGAATATTTAGTGAATGAAGCGCAAGAGGTCTATCGCTTGCAGGGTGTTGAAATTAACGACAAGCACATTGAAATCA
>JAZDII010000075.1:0-7681 GCA_043805085.1 bacterium | reverse complement strand
GCACGCACACAAGTGATGCTGACCCTGCGTCTCCTCAATCGAGATAAACTGGTTCGTTCATTATCCCTCTCCAGCCTTGACAGAGGCAGGTGTCTTCTAGGATGCTAGAGGTTTGCCCCTAATTTGAGGGTTGGTAGCTCAATGGTAGAGCAGCGCCCTTTTAAGGCGTTGGTTCTGGGTTCGAGTCCCAGCCAACCCATAAGTTTTCATGGACTTCCAACTCGTCTCCCCCTACCTCCCCGCGGGCGACCAACCGGAGGCGATTGCGGCTTTGACGGAACGGTTGAAGACAGGGAAGCAGCACAACGTCCTTCTCGGCGTCACGGGTTCGGGCAAGACGTTCACGATGGCGAATGTGATTCAAAATCTCAATTGCCCGACGCTTGTGATCTCGCACAATAAAACCCTCGCGGCGCAACTCTTCAGCGAGTTCAAACAGTTCTTCCCAAAAAATGCGGTGGAGTATTTCGTCAGTTACTTCGATTACTACCAACCCGAAGCCTACATCCCGCAAACGGACACCTACATTGAAAAAGATTCCAGCATTAACGAAGAAATCGAGCGGCTGCGGTTGTCGGCCACGAGCGAGTTGTTGACGCGGCGCGACGTGATCGTCGTCGCCAGCGTGTCGTGCATTTATGGTCTCGGCTCGCCGGAGGATTACGAAAACATGACGTTGCCCCTTCAGGTCGGGCAAAGAATCAGCCGTGAAATTTTTTTCGCGCGGCTCGTGGACATTCAATACGAGCGCAACGACGCGGAGCTTTCGCGCGGCGTTTTCCGCGCGCGGGGCGATGTGGTGGAGCTTGTCCCGGCGTCCGGCGAGGAGGGATTGCGCGTGGAATTTTTCGGCGATGAGATTGAGCGGCTGACGCGGTTTGATTTGTTGACCGGCAAGGCCGAGGAATCGCTTTCCTCGACGGCGATTTTTCCAGCCAAGCACTTCGTCACGCCGCACGATAAACTGCGCCGCGCTCTTGTCACGATACGCGAAGAGATGGAACAGCGCGTCGCAGAACTTGAAGGGCAAAATAAACTTCTCGAAGCGCAACGGCTCAAGCTGCGAACGACTTATGATTTGGAGATGATGGAGGAAATGGGCTTTTGCAGCGGGATTGAAAACTACTCGCGCCACCTCACCGGCAGGCCGCCCGGCTCGCGCCCGTTCACGCTGATCGATTTTTTTCCGAAAGATTTTTTGCTCATCATTGATGAGTCGCACGCCACCGTCCCTCAAATCGGCGGGATGTATGAGGGTGATAAATCCAGAAAGACGACGCTCGTCGAACACGGCTTCCGCTTGCCTTCCGCCCTAGATAACCGCCCGCTCAACGCTCAAGAATTTGAATCGCTCATCCATCAAGTCGTTTATGTCTCGGCCACGCCATCGCCGCTTGAATTAAAAAAAGCAAACAACGAGGTGGTGGAACAAATCATCCGCCCGACCGGCCTACTCGATCCCAAGGTCACCATCAAACCGCTCGCCGGACAGATTGACTCCACCATCGAAGAAACGCGGCGGCGCATTAAGCGCGGCGAGCGGGTGTTGATCACGACGCTGACCAAACGCACGGCGGAAGATTTGTCCGATTACTTGCGCGAAGCAGGGTTCAAGGTGCGTTACATTCACTCGGAAGTGGACGCGATTGAGCGCGTGGAAATTTTACGCGAATTGCGCGCGGGCCACATTGACGTGCTGGTCGGCATTAACTTGCTCCGCGAGGGATTGGATTTACCGGAAGTTTCGCTCGTGGCGATTTTGGACGCGGACAAGGAAGGTTACTTGCGTTCGGCCACGTCGTTGATTCAAACGGCAGGCCGCGCGGCGCGGCATATCAACGGCGAGGTCATTCTGTTTGCGGATGTCATCACAGGCTCGATTCAAAAACTGATCGAAGTGACAGAGTATCGCCGCAAAAAACAAATCGCCTACAATCGAGAGCACAACATTATCCCGCGCACCGCCCACCGAGGCGTTCAAGAAAGCCTAACGACGCGCAAGGAAGCCCTTCAACTGGCTAAACCCAAGAAGGGCGACGCGGCAACGTTGCTTGCCGAATTGGAAAAAGAAATGTGGGAAGCTTCCACCCATTTGGAATATGAACGCGCCGCGTTATTAAGAGATCAAATCATGGAACTCAAAGCCAACGCCGACCCCGTAAAAACATTTCCTAAAAAGAAACGTCGCTAAATTACTTTCGAACAATTATTTCTTATGCGCGCCCCATTTTCTATGCGCTCCCGCGCAGAAAATGGGAGATTGCTTCGCTTCCCTCGCTCGCAATGACAACGCTACACGTATTGCATTTGTCATTGCGAGAAGACCCGACTCTGTCGGGGCGACGAAGCAATCTCGGGTGCAGGGGAAGTAAATATTCAAAAGCAAGCTAGAATAAACTCATCAATACTGAATCGCTGAAAAAACAGGAAGCGGCATCAATTTTTCCCGCCCATTAAGAAAATTTAGCTCGATAAGAACCGCGACTTCCAAAATTTCTCCGCCGAGTTGCCGCACTAAATCTATCGTCGCAGCCACAGTGCCGCCGGTGGCTAGCACGTCGTCAATGATCACCACTTTGTCCCCCTTGTGAATAGAATCAGAATGCATTTCAATGGTGTTCTTTCCGTATTCTAAATCATAACTCTTGCTGACAGTTTTGCAGGGCAGCTTGCCTTTTTTACGAACAACGACAACACCCGTGCCTAAACAATACGCCAACGCGCCGCCAAAGAGAAACCCGCGCGCGTCAATCGCCACAATAGCGTCCACGGGACACGTGCGATAACGGTCGGCTAAAAGAGAAATAGCTAAGCGAAATAATTGGCCGTCTTTTAAAATAGGCGTGATGTCCCGAAAAAGAACGCCCTTTTGAGGAAAATCAGGCACGTCTCGAACGCTCGCTTTAAGCCGCTCCGAGGCGCCATGAGGCACAGGATGAATCATACGTTTGCTTTCTCTTTTTGTTCCCAAGCGCATCGAAGTTTTTTCAACGCGCTGTTTTGAATTTGGCGGATACGTTCCCGCGTGATTTGAAATTTTGATCCCACTTCCTTAAGCGTGAGCTGTTCCTCCGCGTCATCAAGCGGAAAACGCAAAGAAAGAACCTCCCGCTCGCGGGCATTGAGCACATGAAGAACCTCCACAACAAGCTCGCGCAGATTTTTTTCATTTAACGAATCAAACGGCGTTTGCGCGTTGTCGTCGGAAACCGTTTCGCTCAACTGCAAAGAATCCTCGTCGCAAACAGAAGCGTCCAACGAAGTGGGATCTTGAGCCGCCTGTTTTAAATGAGCCACCTTGGCGGGCGAGATTCCCAACACTTCGCCGATTTCTTCATCCGTCGGCGCGCGACCCATTTCTCCCGTCAACCGGGAAATCAGTTTTCTCATTTGCGCCAGCTTTTCCACCAAATGTTCCGGCAGGCGAATGGTCTTGCTTTGATTTGCCAGCGCGCGCTTGATACCCTGCTTGATCCACCACGCCCCATAGGTGCTGAACTTGTTGCCGCGCTCGGGATCAAAACGCTCCACGGCTTTCATTAAACCGATGTTGCCTTCAGAAATGAGATCGAGAAACGGCAAACCGAAACCGGCGTAATCTTGCGCGATCTTAACGACAAGACGCAAATTAGACTGAATCATTTGCTCGCGCGCGTAAGTGTTACCTTTGCGCACTTGGCGCGACAACGTGATTTCCGCCGAAGGAGAAATCAAGGGGATTTCGCTAATCTCCTTGAGATAAATTTCCAAGGCCCCTTCTTTTTGCGCAAGCGACATCGCTCTTTTATAGAGGGAAAAACACTCCCTCAAAGCAAGAAAATGCCTTTTATTTTAAATTAATCCAAGCTTTTTAAGCGTGGGATAAACGCCTTTTTTATCAAGAGTCTTCAACCCGCGCGCGGTTAACTTCACCTTAACATACCGCTTTTGCTCCGCCACCCACAAGCGTTTGGCGTGGAGATTGGGGTTAAACAAACGCGACGTAACGCCGGTGACGTGCATGCCAATACCGCCTTTTTTCTTGGCCTTACCGCTTCGGTTAATGGTGGAGCCGCGAACGGGCTTAGCCCCTGTAATAGCGCAAATGCGTGACATAAATTTTTCCTATTTTAACAAAAGAACATTGCGGGCGCGTTTGACGGCGAGGGTCAATTTACGATGAAGTTTTGCCGTCATGCCCGTAATACGACGCGGCAGAATTTTCCCCTTTTCCGTCACAAATTTTTTGAGCAATTCCGTGTTGCGAAAATCAATGGACTCGGCGTTGACGTCAATCCTCTTGCGCAAAGCATAACGCTGCTTGCGCGGACGAGACCCTTTTTTAGATTTCATAGCCATATTATTCCTTTGACTTAGACTTTTCCTCGTCTTCTTCTGCTTCTTCTTCTTCGAAGAAATTTTCCGTTGAATCCATAAATTGAGGATTCGTTTCCCAACGCCCCTTGGAGCGGTTTTCCCTCTCAAATTGAGCCTGACACGCCACCGTGTAACGCGCAAAAGGAATCGCCTCCAACCTCGCTACAGGGATAGGCGCGCCGGACATTTCACAAACGCCGTAAGACCCGTTTTCAATGCGCTTGATAGCTTCCTCAATTTCATAAAGCGCGTCTTGCTCTTGAGAAAGCAGGCTCAACGCAAAATCTTTTTCATAAGCGTCGCTACCGGCGTCGGCTTGATGCATCCCAAAAGCGGAACTGCTCGCCGCCCCTTCTTTGGATCGAAGACTATCTTTGGCCACGCCTTGCATCTGATCCAAAATATGATCTTTTAATTCAACAAGTTTTTTGTGCTGCACTTCCAAAAACTTTTTAGGAAAACTGGGTTTGCTTGACGGCGCGGCCTTCTTCTCGCCTTTAGGAACCATCGTCTTGCGAACAACAATCAGAGGCTTTTTTGCCTCCTTGCCAAGGAAAGCCGGTTTTTTGACCGCCTCAACTTTTTTAGCGCTTGAAGCCTTTTTAACTTGAGACTTTTTGACAATCTTCGCCGGTCTTTTAGCGACAGGTTTAGACGCCGCCTTTTTTTTCGCAGGAGCTGTCTTTTTTAACTTTTTTCGTTGAGCCATAGTAAGCGGGAGAACCTAGCTAAAGCTTCTCTCCTTGCCAATAAGAAAAATCACTCGCTCTTTTCCAATGTGTGAAGCTGATCCAAAGACAAGTAGGTGGGCTTGCGCAGCCCCTGCTCATAAGCGTCGAGCAACCTCATACCCTCGCTCGGTTTAACAAGGTCTTTTTTGATAGCTTGATCCACCTGCGCTTTCATGAGGCGCGCAAGCTGGCTATGGTCGTATTGAACGTTCTCCAAAACTTGGGCAATGGAATAGCCGGGAATGGTTTCTTCAATGTAAAAGCCGTCCGGCTCGTCTTCATCGAGAAAAATATGAGCCTCATTGACAGAGCCGAAAAGGTTATGCAAATCGCCCATGACATCTTGATAAGCGCCGGTCAGAAAGAATCCCAAAAGATAAGGCTGGTCATTAAAAGAATGAAGCGGAAGGGTCTTTCGGATTTTTTCCGCATCAATAAACCTGTCTATCTTGCCGTCCGAATCGCATGTGATGTCCACCAGCTTGACCTCGCGCGCGGGCGATTCATCAAGCCGATGAATAGGCATGATGGGGAAAACTTGGCCAAAACCCCAGTGATCGATCAGCGACTGAAAAACGGAAAAATTGCAAAGGAATTGATCGCTCAACTGGGTGGATAATTCCTTGATTTCATTGGGAACGCTCTTCGAGCCGTCGTAAAAAGCCGCCACGTCCTCCACTAAATGCCAAAAGCTCGTTTCAATGCGCGCCTTGGTCGGCAAATCGAGCAAGCCGAGGTCAAAACGCGAAGCGGCTTCTTCTCGGATTTGAACAGCATCGTGCAAACTCTCGCGCCGATTGCTTTTTTTAAGATTTTGAATGAGATCGGCAAGCTGGACAACGAGCTTGTGGTCATCCGGCTTCACGGGCGCAAGATGACGCTTGGTCTTGCCAATGCTGCCGAAAACTTCCACCACCAAAACAGAATGATACGCCACCACCGCGCGCCCGCTTTCGCTGACAAGATGCGGGTGCGGCACTTTCTCTTCATCGCAAATTCCCGTGATGTTATAGACCACGTCGCTGGTGTATTCATCCAGCGTGTAATTGGTGGAACTGTCGGAAGCCGTGCGGCTGCCGTCGTAATCCACGCCAAGCCCGCCGCCGATGTCGAGATAGCGCGGTTGGAAACCCAGCTTGTGCAACTTGGCGTAGTAACGCGTCGCTTCGCGCACCGCGCTTTTGATGGTGAGAATATCTGGCACTTGAGAGCCGATGTGAAAATGGATGAGTTGAAGGCTTTCGGCAAAATTTTCCGATCGCAGAATCTCGGCGGCTTCCACTAAATCCGCCGTGGACATGCCAAATTTAGCGTTCTCCCCGCCGGAAAGCGCCCATCTGCCGGAACTTTTGGTCTGAAGCCGTATGCGCAGCCCAATCATCGGTTCCGCTTGAAACTCGCGGGCGACTTTAATGATGCGCGTCAGTTCCTCGAGTTTTTCAACCACCATGATAATCTTTTTATTGAGCTTACGCCCCATCATGGCCGTGCGAATGTATTCATCATCCTTGTAACCGTTGCAAATGATGAGGCTCTCGTTGTTCTCGTGCAAAGCGAGCGCGGCGAATAATTCAGGCTTGCTGCCGACTTCAAAGCCGGCGTGATACGGCCTGCCGGCTTCTTGAATTTCTTCCACCACTTCCCGAAGGTGATTGACCTTGATAGGAAAAACGCCGCGATACTCTCCCTTATAGTCATTCTCCTTCATCGCCGCGCGAAAGGCCTCGTTAATGCGCCGGACGCGGTGATGCAACATATCTTGAAACCGCAACAAAAGCGGAAAATGCAGCCCTTGCTTGCGCGCTTCCATGGCCACATGAAAAAGGTCCAGCTCCGCGCCCTCCGCCTTTAAAGGCCGCACGGTTAAATGCCCCATGGAATTAACGTTAAAATAACCGATGCCCCACCGATCCACTCCATACGTCTGCACTGCTTGCGCCACTGACCATTGACCCGATGTGTGATTCATAAGAATCATCTTTTATATAAACCTCTTTGCCGCGTTGGCAATGGATTTACAGCATTTTTTTAGACGCGCTTTTTCGACGGCAAATTCCTCTTCATTTGAAATCTTGTTTTTTGAAAAGAGAATTCTAAATTTAACATCATGTCCGATGCTTTTATCCCCGTGCGCATTGTCGGTATCATGCCGGCGGGATCAGGCATGGCGGTCTTCCTTGGCAACGAAGAAAAAACTTTCAGCCTCCATGTGGATCACGGCATCGGCATGGCCATCGCTATTTTGCTGAAAGGTGAAAAACGGGAACGCCCCCTCACGCATGATTTGATCGGCCTCATTTTTCTCGCGTTCGGCATCACCGTAGAGCGCATCCTCATTAACGACCTGCGCAACGACACTTACTTCGCGCGGATTGTGCTAAAGGCGGAAAATGAAATTCACAAGAAAATTACGGAAATTGACGCCCGACCCAGCGATTGCCTCGCCATCGCCCTTCAAGCGGAGAAACCCATTCTTGTCGCGCGCAGCGTCTGGGATCAAGTGACCGACATCGGCCCCATCCTTCAAGACTTGAAAAAAGAAAACGAAGAGAACGACGAACCGCCGCTGTCTTAAAAAATCTTCAGCGTATAAA
>JAZDII010000074.1:0-16076 GCA_043805085.1 bacterium | reverse complement strand
TTCTTTCGGATGAACTTCCAACAAAATTTTGTTGTTGGGAGAAACGTAATGGCGCAACGCCTCCGGCGGCAAGGCGTCCAATCCAACGGGCGTTTCCATATCAAAACTTTTAAGAAAATTAAATTGCTGCTGCATCTGCATGAAAATTTCCATCTGAAAACGATTCAACCTCTTGCCAGCTTCTTCTTGACTAAGAGAGCGGAGACTCTCCACAGATTTTTCTAATGCGGGAATGAGACGGTCAAAAATGTCAAAGGCCTGTTGCGCGCGCGGGTCTTTGGCTTGGCGAAATTTGCCGGCTCCCGCTAATCCTTTGCGGGAATATTCAAGCAAGGTCTGCAAATGCTCTTGCGCTTGAGCGACGTTGACCTCCATGGAAACGTCCGGATTAAATTTGATCTGATTTAGTTCTGTTCGTATCTCGCTCAAGATTTTTAATTTTTCTTCCTGATTTTCAGGCAAAATTTTTATGGGACTGCTGACATCTCTCACCGTCGGTAAACTTTCCAAAGTCGCCGTTTTTTTCTTGGCGTCGTCCAAGTCCTTCGCCACCACAACGCCGAAAAGAAATGAGTTGGCGGGTGAATTAAGCAATTGCTTGGCCAATCGCACGGACTCGATCGCGGGATTTTGCAAATTCAGCAAATTATGATCAAACTCTACCTTTCTTGCCTGAATCACCGCAACGACGGTGATGGCGGCGACAACTGTCAAAGACAACCAGGGACGCGCTTGTAAAAGATCGTCTAACTTTCGTCCAAGAGCGGCGTGTTTGTAGTGATGCTCCGGCAAGGAAAGCTTTCTACCCGCGTCGCGCCACGCAAGAAGAGCGGGAAGCAAAATAAGATTCGCCGCCATGCAAAAAATCATGCCGGCGCCAGCAATCACGCCCAACTCGGCCAGCCCCAGAAAATCGTTGAAACACATGGTGAAAAACGCAATGGCGGTGATGCCGCCGCCCGTCACCACAGCTGTGCCTGTGAACTGCACCACCTCTTCTATGGCTCTGAAAGCGTCCTTCCCCTCCGCTCGCTCTTCTTCATAGCGACCTAAAATCTGGATGCCAAAATCAATGCCCAATCCTAACAACATAAGAACAAACGCTTGAGAAATGATGTTTAAATGCCCAATGACGAGCACGGCAAAGCCGAGCGACCAAAACAGCGCGCTCACCAAACAAAAAATCGCCAACGCAGGCCGCTTGAATTCCCGATAAGCAAAAAAGAACAATCCGGAAATCAAAATAAAAGCTAGGATAGAAGCGATGGTCATGTCGTTCGTGCTGGCCTTTAATTCATCATCCAGCAGCACAGGCTCGCCCGTGAGACCGATGGAAACATGCGGATAAAGTTTCTTCATTTCATCAATGTCATGCCGCAAATTCCGAATCGTCGTTTCCTGCGGCGAGAAGCTGTTCTTATCGCCTTCGCCGGGCGTCAGCATCATCAACAACAACTTGCCGTTATCGAACGCAAGATAAGTGTTGAGCAAAAGCTGGTCATCAAACTCTTGTTCTTCTTTTGATTTGGCGATTGCTGGCGCAGCGGATTCATTGACGGGCTTGGCTAATTTATCGGCCAGTTGCTCCAAATCCTTAATCATCCTATCGGCAAAAGAACCTAAATCATCCAGCGTGCCGCGCTTGCCCTTGGCCTTTTCCACGCGATCAAACTGGTTTAAGGCCTCGGCTAAAAGAGAATTGAGATTAACACCGCCGCCTGACTTCCCTTGCAAAAGTCCGCTCTGCGCGCGGATTTGCTTTAAAATTTCTTCCAGTTTGGCTTTGTCTTCGTAGAGCAGAAAATGCGGTTTGAGCCGCGAAAGGTCGTTGCGATAATAAACCGTTTGTATCTCGCCCGGGCGCGAAGCGACTTTCTTTGCCAACGCCTCCACCGCCTGACGGTTTTGCTCAAAGTCCGGCGACTGGATCATGATCACCAGCGGATCCGCCGCGTTGAACTCCTTCACATAGGTAAGAAAATTGCGCAACGCGGGCGAATCTTGGCGGATCAGGGCGTTGGTGTCGTTAATCACGCCGAGCTGAAAAACGGTCAAATAAACTCCGCCCAAAGTCAGAAGGATGGAAAAGAAAATGACCGGCTTCGGATGGCGGCAAACGAACCGCGCCATACGCAGCAGCGCTCTTTGTATCGCAGGACGAAACCAACTCATAAAGATTTTCGCATAAAAATTCGTTTTTAACGAAAACGCGCAAGGATGACAAGAAGACTCCTATGCGTCTCGACAATTTTCGCTTTTCGCGCCAGCATCATCTTATGTCTATTTGGAAAATCGCCAATCCAAACTTGCAAAAACTCAAGCCTTACGAGCCGGGTAAACCGGTGGAAGACGTGGCGCGCGAATTAGGCATGAACCCTAAAACCATCATTAAATTAGCCTCTAATGAAAACCCTCTCGGCCCCTCGCCTAAAGCCTTGCGTGCGATGCGCGATGCGCTGCGTTCCGGCCATCTTTACCCCGACGGCGGCGGATTTCACCTGCGCAACGCCCTTGCGGAGCGGCACGGATTGGAGCGCAACCAAGTCGTCATCGGCAACGGCTCTAATGAAATCATCGAATTGATTCTTCACGCCTTTGCCTCTTCAGGAAGCGGCAACGTCATCGCCTCGCAACACGCTTTTATCGTCTATAAACTCATCGCCCAACTCTTCGGCGCGGAGTTTATCGAAGTTCCAGCGCGTCAATTTGAGCATGACCTCGACGCTATAGCCGCCGCGATCAATTCCAACACCAAAGCGGTTTTCATTACCAATTCCAACAACCCCACCGGAACGCGCGTGCCGAATGACCGGCTCAAAAAATTTATCTTCAACGTGCCGGAGCGCGTCATCATCGCGCTAGACGAGGCATATTACGAATTTCTCGACGACGCGCCGCCCACAATTTCGTGGATGAAAGAACGCCCGAATCTCATCCTTATCCGCACGTTTTCCAAAATTCACGGTTTGGCCGGTCTGCGCATCGGCTACGGCCTGATGCAACTTGAAACAGCGGAAATTCTGCAACGCTGCCGTCAGCCGTTTAACACCAACTCCATCGCTCAAGCCGGCGCGCTGGCGGCGTTAACCGACGAAGCACACCAGAAAAAAACGCTGAAGCTGACGTTTAGCGGCAAAAAAAAACTGGAACGATTCTGCCGCAAGCTCGGACTGGAATATATTCCTTCCCACGCCAACTTCGTCATGATCCGCGTCGGCCAAGGCGAAGAAGTGTTTCAACAGCTGATGCGCGAGGGCATCATCGTCCGGCCTTTGCGCGGCGGCTATCATTTGCCCGAATGGATTCGCGTCACCATCGGCACGCGACCGCAAATGAAGCGATTCTACGAAACATTTCCGGCTGTGCTGAAAAATTTAGGAATAACTGCTTCATAGAAAATAGCGATGAAACGCATATTTTATCGGAAAAAATTCCATCTCCCCTCTGTGTCATTCCCGCAAAAGCGGGAATCCAGCGTTGTCATCCGTAGAGCATTTGTCATTGCGAGGAGCGTTAGCGACGAAGCAATCTCGGGCGCAAGGGAGGCTTTAAAGTATCTTACATTTTCTGGATTCCCGACTCGCTTTGCTCTCGGGAATGACAGGAAGCAGTGTTTTATACAAATTTAAGTCTCATGACGCCGTCGAACATTCCTTCGCTGAAAGATTTCAAGAAATTGAACAAACGAAGCGTTAAAATCGCCGTCATCGGCTACGGCCTCATGGGCGCGCCCCTCGGCAAAGCTCTCATGGACTTGGGCTACCATGTTACCGCGTGTGTGAGATCTGAAGAAGACGAACGCATTATTCGTGAAAAAAGAATCGCGCATGAAGTTGTTAGAGACGCCGCCGAAGCCATTAAAAACGCCAACATTGTTTTCATGTGCACGCATGTAGGCGTCATGGAAGCGATTCTTGAAAATGCGCTGCAAAAACTTAATGCAGAGGATTTGAAAAACCTTTGGCTGGTCACAGACGTCGGCAGCACAAAACTTCCCGTGCAAAAACTTTTTGAAAAGATTCTCAGCCTAAGACACATTCCCTTCGTCCTTGCTCATCCCATCGTCGGTCACCACACAAAAGGACTTCAAGGAGGACTAGAACGTATTAAAGCCTCTCAAGCATCGGGCAAAAAGAGCATGTATGAAGGCGGCGTCACGGTTCTTACTTTTCCCGATAAAAATGCGAAGGAATGTCAAATCGTTGAAAAAATCTACTGCGAACTTGGCTCTGAAGTCGTTTATTGCCCCACTGATTTTCATGACCGATTATTAGCGGAAACAAGCCACGCCATTCATTGCAACAGTGTGACAAGTGTGACTTGTCTGGACGACCGGGCAAAAAATCTTATTAAAAACGCGCGTAAATTGCCGAATGCCTCATCGTTATTTAATACCTTTGATAAAAGCATCCGTATCGCCCGCGGAAATTCCGCAATGTGGGCGGACATTTGCTGCAGGGAAAATCAAGATCGTGTACAGATTGTGCTTAGTTTCTGGCAAAAGGTGTTGGAACAGGGAACTGCCATTATTGGCATGGCAGAAGAACACAGAGATTTGCGGGCCAAGCTGCTTGGCCCATCTACATCTATTAACTCTTCTGATTTCGTTTCAAAAATAGAAAAGAGCGGGCTTTCTAAAGATGATTGCCAACATCTCATTCTCGCTATGCACGATGAACCCATCATTGCTCAAGCAGCTTATTTAAAAGCGATGGCTACGGTGGACGTGATTATTCATACAAAAGACGGCGAAACCGGAAGCATAATGGATGAACGAGTCAAAATCCTTTCCAAATTCTGCGGCACGGGTTTCCGCAGCACAACAATGCCTCTCACTAATGAACTAAGCCCTCTCTCACAAAAAAATCCCGAACTTCTCCTGCCCTTTCTCGAAAAACGTATCGAACAAATCGAATACGCGAGCAATTTGATCCAACAAAGAAACTGCGCCGCTTTTCAAAAATGGTTGGAAGATGCGCAACAAACCGCTCTTTCCCTTTCATGCACCATTACGTCCACAACTTAAGCCCTTTCCTTTGGCAATGGGGCGAGAGCGGTTGGGGTATCCGCTACTACGGCTTGGCTTATGTGCTGGGCTTTCTGTTTTTTTACGGCGGGATGGTTTTATTTTATAGGTGGAAATGGTCGCCGCTCACGCCTAACCAAATTTCCGACTTGCTCGTGTGGATGATGGTGGGCGTGCTGGCCGGAGGCAGGTTGAGCTATTGCCTGATTTACGACCTTCCGCAAACCCTACGCGATCCGTTGAGCGTCATCTCCTTTTGGCGCGGCGGCATCAGCGGCATGTCCAGCCACGGCGGCATTCTAGGCGCGGCGGCGGCCATGTGGCTTTACGCGCGCAAAACGCAAACTTCCTTTTGGACGCTGGCTGATCACACGACCATTTTAACCACCATCGGCATTTTCCTTGGCCGCATCGCCAACTTCATCAACGGCGAACTCTGGGGACGCCCCGCTACTGTGCCTTGGGCCGTCATTTTTCCCCAAGCTCCGCTTGTGAACGGGCAACTCGCGCCGCGCCATCCCTCCCAACTTTACGAAGCCTTGGGCGAGGGTCTGTTCCTCTTCGGTGTCTTACTATTTCTAAGATGGAAGGGTTGGAGCAATGGCAAAATAGCCGTCACCTTTCTCGCGCTTTATGCGACGGTGCGCATTTTTCTGGAAACCTTCCGCGAGCCGGACGCGCAGATGGGCTTTTTTTTCGGCAACGTCACCGCCGGTCAGTTGCTGTCTTTCGCCATGCTCGCCGTTGCCGCCGTTTTATGGATTTGGAGAAAGCGGCAAAAATGGGGCTAAGAGCTTGTCTTTGCCGCCCATTAACGCCAGTCTAGCGGAATGCCGGAAATTGCCAAATTTACTCGCCACGGCGCAGCGAAAGTTACGCCGCGCATCATAGAAAAACTTCTGCACCAACTGCCCATTTTGAAAGCCGAGTTCACTCAAATCAAAGCGCCGAAATGTCCGCACCTCATTAATCAACTGGAATTTCTTGCCGACGCCGTAGAGGACTCTGCCGAGGGCGTCTACAGGGATTTGCCCCACTCTGCCGTTGCAGCTGCGGCTTTTGCTCTGATTTATTGTCACCGCGTGATTGATATTATCCCTGACATTGACGCCAAGTGCGGTTACGTGGATGACTCCGCTGTTGTCCGTGCGGTTTTGATCGAACACGAAAAAGTTTTCGCCCAATTCGCCGAACACCTCGGCTTAGACTGGAAAAAAATCACCTGTCGCCCTTAAAGCCATGAAAACGGCTTCGTGGACAGACGCGCTGGAAGAACGGCTGGGGCATTGGGCTATTCCCCACATCACGCGCGGCATCGTCGCCCTCAACGCGCTGGTTTTTGTTCTCAACCTCATTAACCCTGAATTTGTTCGAGACCTCGCCCTTGACCCTTCCGCCGTGGCGCGAGGCGAAGTCTGGCGCTTAGCGTCGTTCCTCTTCATCCCCGACACGCGCAACATTCTTTTTCTGGTTCTTTACCTGCTCTTCACATGGTTTGTGGGCGAGGCTCTGGAAAGCGAATGGGGCGCGTTTAAACTGAATCTCTACTTTCTCACCGGCATGATTGGCACAGCCATCGCCGCCTTTGCTTTCGTCAAAGGACAAGTGGACAATTTTTATCTCCACGCCTCGCTGCTGCTCGCCTTTGGCACTGTTTTTCCAAGGATGGAACTCATGCTTTTTCCCCTGCCGATTCCCATCCAAGCGCGTTTCTTGGCCATGTTCAGCGGCTTGCTGCTCGTCCTCGCCGCCGTGTTTGCCCCCTTCGCCGTGGCCGCCGCCCTTCTTAATTACATCCTCTTCTTCCTCCCGCCAGTCGTCGAAGCATGGCGGGAACAACGCAAATCCGCCAAGCGGATGAAAGCGTTTAGGGATCGAGATAATCGGTAAATCCATTTGATTTCAGAAGTTTTATAATATATATTTTTTTTATGAATTCTACGTATTCTATCACGGAAGCGCAAAGCAGGTTGCCCAAGCTTGTGAAAGACGCTCAACGCTCCAATCTTGTCGCCATCACGCGCCATGACAAAACTGTGGCTTACTTGATTTCTTCCGACCGGTTGCAGGCCATTGTCGAAACCTTAGAGATTATGGCCAACCCTCAAGCTATGAAAGCCATCCGCGATTATGAGCAAGGAAAAACCAAGCTCCTACCTTTCCATGCGATTGATAAAGATTGAGTTCATGCCACAAGTTGTGGATTTCGTCCGCAATCAGCCGCCGGAACCGCGTCGCGCGTTGCGCGAGGCATTGCGACAATTGGCCTGCGAAAAAGGAGATATCAAAGCGTTGGAAGGTTCATTCGAAAATTATTACCGCCTTAGAGTGCGCGGGTATCGTATTATTTATGCTTACAAAACATCTTCACACGAACGCAACATCGTTTGCCTTTTTGCTGAAAAAAGAAACATCGTGTATGAAGTTTTTGCTGATTTATTGAAGCAAATGAAATCTTAAAGTCGCATTTGAAAAGATATTTTTCATTCTTCCTCGGATTGGTTTGCGCTCTTCACCCCGCCACAATCCACGCCAACTCCGACAACCATTTTGCGTTGCCGGAAACCTGCCGCCAACTCATCGTCGGCATTACGGAAGATTGGAACAGTTCCGACGTGACGCTTCAAAAATGGGTGAAGCGCAATGATGGTTGGCAACCCTACGGGCAATCATGGCGCGGCAAGGTGGGACGCGACGGCCTTGCGTGGGGCGTCGGCCTGCACTCTGAAACTATCGCCAAAATCGGTGAACCGATCAAAACGGAAGGCGATTGGCGCGCGCCGGCGGGCGTTTTTGAGCTGGGCGATGTGTATGGCTACGCGCCGAGTTTCAACAGCTCGACACTTCTACGCTACCATACCGTCACGGAAAATGATTTGTGGATCGAAGACCCTGCTTCGATTTATTACAACACGCACGTCCGGCTCTCTTACCCTCCGTCCAACGAATGGGAAAAAAAACAACAGATGCGCGTGAATGATTCCGCTCATCGCCTGAAACTTTTCATCCTTCACAACGCCCCGCCCAACGCCATCCCCGGCGCGGGCAGCTCCATTTTTTTTCACATCTGGCGCAACGGCAAACCGTCATCGGGCTGCACCGTCATGCCAGCGAAAAGTTTGATCAAACTCGTAGAATGGCTGCACCCCATGCTTCACCCTCTCTTTGTTCTCTTGCCCAAACCGGTCTATCAAGAACTGCTCAAGCCGTGGGGATTACCCTGACTTTCGCCGAAACAACAACCCGCAACTCATCGTTAAAAAGCAAGTGATGGGGTATAACCATGCATAGCTCAACTGTGGCTGCCATAACGTCGCTTGCTCGGCGGTGATGTAGCCGAAGTTTTTCAGAATCGTGTAAATATCCGGCCTCACCCAAAGAGTGAGTAAAATAGAAATAACCAACCCAAGCCACAAGCCCTTCAAACGAATATCGCGGAAGAAAAGGCTCAATAAAAAGATGCCCAGCATAGGACCGTAGGTGTAGCTTACCATGCCAAAGGCGAGGCTGATCATGTTGATATTGCCGCGCATGTGGTTCAACCCAAGAGCCGCCAACGTCAGCGCAACGCCCCACAACGCCACTGCCCATCGGGACACGCGCACCATCTTGGCATGATCATGCGATTCAAACCCGCGATAAAACAGCGAAAGCGAGGTCTGCGCCAATGCCGTCAAAACGCCGTCCAAGCTGGAAATAGCCGCCGCAAACGCTCCGGCCAGCACCAACCCGCGCACACCGGCGGGCAACACGGTGGTAATCCACACGGGAAAAACATAATCGCAGCCGTCGCTGAACAGCTTCGCCATCGCCGCCGTGGGAGGATGTTGCTGATAATAGACAAACAAACCCGCGCCGACAAAAAGCATAAGCATAGTCATCACTTGGGCAAAATTGCTGAAAATAATCGCCTTGGCCGCGTCCGAAGCGTTGCGGCAGCAAAACATTCGTTGCGCGTTGAGTTGATCCGTGCCGAAGGCCGCCATGTTCTGAAACGGCATGGCCAAAATACCCACCCACAAAGTAAATTCCACCGCCGGGTTGGTCGTTAAATCAAACAAACGAAACTTGCCCGCCTCCCATCCAACCGACCAAAACTGCCCGAATCCTCCATCTAAAGAAGCAACGATGCAGACCAACGCCAAGATACCGCTAAAGGTGAAAACAAAAAACTGCACAACATCCGTCCAAATCACCGTCGTCATTCCACCCATGAGCGTCCAAAAAATGGCAAAAACGCTGATGACAAGAATGCACACTTGAAAATTCAGCCCGCTCACGGTTTGCAAAATAATCGCCGTCACCAGCAGCCGCACGCTCTGGCCGAGAATCGAGCCAAGGAAAAAAAGAAACGTTGTCAGTTGCTTCACGCCAAAACCCAAGCGCGATTCCATGTAATCGTAGGGGCTGTAAATCTCGCGCTCGTAAAACACGCGCACAAACCACCAACCGACGATGAATCGGGCGACGGTCGAGCCGATCGCCCATTGCAAGTAAGTGAAATTGCCGTTCACGGCGAAAACCATCCCCGGCACGCCGATAAACGTCAGCGCGCTGATCTCCGTGGCAATGATCGAACCGCTCACCGCCGGCCAAGGCAGCTTGCGTCCGCCGAGAAAGAAATCGCGGATATTGGCCTGCTTCCCTTTAAAATAATGGCCGATCCAAGTCGTTAATGCCAAATAAGCGACAATCACACCCCAATCTATCCATGTGAAGTGCGTGGCGATTTCGGACATTTGTCTTGGCTAAACGCAATCGCCCCGAAGAGCAAATTTATTTTGCTTTTGCTCTGGTGAAAACATCGCTCCCTGTCATTCCCGAGAGCGTAGCGACCTGCCCCGACCTGTCGGGGGTCGGGAATCCAGAAAATTGCCCTAATAAATATGTCAACTTACTTTATGGACTTAGTGCAAGTTGTAGGACACCCACAGTCACACATTCAAATAACGTGTTTAAACCATTAGCCAACCCAGCGCCGCCGGCAGGAGGAGAACCATCCCCACTGCCACCGAAGTGATCATCGTCTTTCGTTAAAGAAACTACTACTATCACCGGTTTCTAACCAATCCGGCAGTTCCTCACCCTTTTTCTCAATAATATCTCCCTCCTGAGGAATAATGCTTGGTTGCGGTAGAAGCCAATCTTCTTCTACTCCTTCCCTCTCCATTACCTTCACTACCTCAACTTCCCCATGAGCACCCCCTCCATGAACATCTAGCTTAACATCTAGCTCCTTTATTGCGGTCCGCACCTTGCCTTCATCCCCCAAGATATGATCTTTGGCAATTTCAATGCGCTCGTATTCTCTATCCATCGTTTCAACATTTGGAGGGGGACATCCAGTTTGTTGAATTTTCTCTTTTTCCAGTTCCAAAGCCATTGCAATCTTTGTGCCTATCCTTGTTTGAACGGCAGGATCCTCCATATCCATGCCTTCTCTTCTAATTTCTTTCAGGCAGTCTTCATAAACTTCTCTTCCACGGCTTATATAAGCCTCGGCGCAAAGGGCCAGATACCGTCCTCCTCCCTCTTGTTCCAATTGCCTCATCGCCTCCTCCCCTTGAGGCAATAGATCTCCCACTGTCACACGGAGATAATCACCATACCGACCAAAATCATTACGCGCATTGTTTATCTTATTCCATATTTTCCTGGCAGCTTGCGCTTCTTTCTTGTTTTCAGCCTCCTTCTCTTTTCCAGCCTGATCTTCCGCCCTGCTAATCAACTTCTTTCTCGCTTCTTCCTCTATCCCTGATGGACACTTTGCCAGAGCCTCTTTCCTGGCCTCTGCTTGCGCCGAAGAAACGCTGGCTTCTATCCGTCCAAGCTCCATAGCGGCCTTTCCTTCAAGAGTAGAAAACAAGTCCGCCCCTAAATTATAACAACCTTTAAGTTCATCGCCAGGTCCCTTGGATTCGGTAAAACAGATGTTCACACAATTAGTGGTATCCTCCGAGTCAAGGTGGATTTTTTTTCCGGGTAAAACAATGGCTCCATCCAAACAAGCATCGGCGCCAACCCCCAGGACAACTTCACCTCCCACCCCAACTTGAAGATTCATCACAGGTTGTTCGAGGACATGAACCCTAGCCCATTTCCCAATCCTACTCTCAGCGCCATAAATAACTCCTGTAACTTGAGCTGTTTCATCAATTTGATCAACGCACCTTACATCAACAAATCCCGTTATCCTTGCCCCTATTTGGACGCTCTCAGGGAGATTATCCTCTCCTGCAACCCAGTTCCGTTCCTTCCTAGCCACAAAATCCCACAGGGCATAAGAACCATCCACAGAACCAGGCCGGTTTTCATCTATAAGAGAAAACCTCACATCTCTCTTTACAAGCGCTTCAAACAGCATGTTGTAAGTCCACAACCTTGCTAAAACCCCAGCCTCTTCAGAAGAAAATTCTTTTTTATCAAGAGGGGAAAAATAGCCTCTAGGAGCAAATTCTTCTTGTTGTTGCTTCTCTTCTGAAAGTTGTTTTCTGCACTTAAAATTCCACAGAAAACCGTAAAGTTCTTCTTCCAAAGAGCCGCTCCCATTCAAATAAGCCTGATCGCTGCTCCTTTTGCCGCACAATTCAGCAAGGGGATCCATCAAACGTAATACGGCTTGTTGCTGCGAAGACAAACCTTGCCTCCCGTTTTCCTGCAAAGCATTTATAGTTTTCACCATGAGGTGCGCTCCATATCGTTTGGCGCAGGGCAGCATGTTACTCAAACACTCTTTTTGCTCCTTAGATAAAATCTTTTCCCCGTACAAAGCATCAACGACTTCGTTCATCTTTTCCAGGGGCGCTTCGAGTTTGGGCAAGAAAGCCGAAATTACTTTTTCTCCCCCTCTTTGATCTTCTTCGTGATACAAGCCGAAATCGGGTAAGTCCGCCGCCTTCAATCCATCATGAATTGCATGCTGTCCTTCAGTAATACCTTCAGCCTTCAACCCTTTGCCTGCTGGTTCCGCTAAATAATTGATGATTTTTTCATACATCCCGGGGCGCAAACATTTTCCATCAGGGCCAAAAAATTGTGAAAGGGGCGCTTTGCCGCCTTTTACTGGAATAAGAATCTCGCTTAATCGGGTTAAATCAACGACAGGAATAATTCGATTCTCGATAACTACCGGGAATTTTGCCTCCTGTGAGGAAGGAAGCAAAATTCCCCATTGAAAATTATGAAGTTGCTTAAGCTGCTTGAGATATTCCTGTTCCATGGAGGTCTGATCTCTTCTGGCCGCAAGATAAAAGTTACAGACTTTAAAAATCCTGGAGATTTCCCAAGGAACTTGAAAAACACATCTGTTAAAAAACACCTTTGTATCTCCTCCCGCTTCCTCCGTTCCCCATTCTTCCAAACCCATTGGAACAATCACGGGAAGGGCTGGAAAAGACTGCATCATTCGCGACACAAATTCCCTATCACCTTGCAGGCGGCCTGAGTCAAAAACCCTACAATTCAACATTCCAATGCCCCCCTTGAATTTACAGAAGGGCCCCACGGTCGTTGCGCCGGCAATCACATTACCAGGGTTCACAATAACATCTGCAATGTTGGGAAATTCCCTAACTTCGACCAAAAAACCCCCTTGCGGCGTTCTTCTGGTTGCATAGGTTCCATCCTCTTCATTGCCGAATATCAGTTCCCCATTAGGGGAATAAATCGGCTTAAACCATCTTCTATCTACCGTTGCTTTCGCTGCTCTTGCTTCTTCGCTCATAAATCACCTTTTTTCAAAAGTTATAAGGGAAGATGTGTCGTTAGGCGGATGCGTCAAGCGGCCGGGAGCAGAAATTTTTATACAAAAATAGCCCCGATTTGCCGGGTGTTGCCTTGTTAATAAGCGGAAGGGCAATTTACAACGTCAAACGAACTGCCTTTTTGAATAGAGAAACTTCAAAAAAATCACCTCTCCACAAAACTTCTTGCCAGAGGGTAACGGCAAGTCTTTACTGTTGCTCTATTTTACCTACGACCATGAAAAAGAAAAAAGCTCCTCTCAAAATCTCAAAAAAAACATCTGCTAAAAAAATGAAGAAAGCCGCTCCTCGTCCGAAGGCTCAATCTTCTCCAAAAACGAAAACCACCTCCAAAGACAAATACGTCTTCTTTTTCGGCGAGGGAAAAGCGGAGGGTCACGGCGGGATGAAGCCGCTTCTAGGCGGCAAGGGAGCGAACTTGGCGGAGATGACGCGCATCGGCCTGCCGGTGCCCGCCGGTTTCACGATTTCCACAGACGTTTGCACATATTATTACGCCAACAAAAAAACGTATCCGGCGATTTTGGACAAGCAAATCGAAACGGCGATGGCGCGCTTGGAAAAGGCGATGGGCAAAAATTTCGGCGATCCCAGCGACCCGCTTCTTGTCTCGGTGCGTTCCGGCGCGCGCGATTCAATGCCCGGCATGATGGACACGATTTTGAACCTCGGCTTGAACGATGTGACGGTGGAAGGGTTGCGCGCGCGGAGCGGCAATGAGCGGTTCGCTTACGACTGTTATCGCCGCTTTATTCAAATGTATGGCGACGTGGTGATGGGCGTGCAAAAACGCGCAGGCGAAGACCATGAGCCATTTGAAATAGTTATCGAAGGACTAAAGAAAGAGCTTTTTCAGGGCAAAGGGCATGTGTCTGACACGGAACTTGACGCTGCGGCGTTGAGGGAACTGGTGAAACGTTTCAAGGCTCTCGTTAAAGAACGGACAGGCAAGGAATTTCCCACTTACCCGAAAGCGCAGCTTTACGGCGCTATCGGCGCGGTGTTCGGTTCGTGGAACAACGAACGCGCGATTGTGTATCGCCGCAAATATAATATCCCCAGCGAATGGGGCACGGCGGTGAATGTGCAGGCGATGGTGTTCGGCAACACAGGCGATGACAGCGGCTCCGGCGTGGCCTTCACGCGCGACCCCGCCACGGGCGAGAAAGTTTTTTACGGCGAATTTTTGACCAACGCGCGGGGCGAGGACGTGGTGGCCGGTGTGCGCACGCCTGAACCTGTCGCGCAACTCAAAGTGGAAATGCCGAACGTCCATCGGCAGCTCGAAGACGTGCAGCGCACGCTGGAAAAACATTTCCGCGACATGCAGGATTTTGAATTCACCATCGAAAAAGGCCGCCTCTACATGCTCCAAACGCGCAACGGCAAACGCACGGGTTTCGCCGCAGTGCGCATCGCGGTGGAAATGGTGAAGGAAAAATTAATCACGAAAGAAGAAGCCGTTTTGCGCGTTCCGGCAGATTCCATCAGCCACCTCCTCGCGCCGGTTTTTGATCGGGAAGCCCGCAAGAACGCGAAGAAAATTGCTTCCGGTTTGCCCGCAGGGCCGGGCGCGGCGACAGGGCGCATCTACTTTAACGCCAACGAGGCGGAACAACGCGCGCACGCCGGCGAGCGCGTGCTTTTGGTGCGTCTGGAAACGTCGCCGGAAGACATCCGCGGCATGTTGGCGGCGGACGGCATCCTCACCGCGCGCGGCGGCGTCAGCTCGCACGCGGCTCTGGTAGCGCGGCAAATGGGCAAGGTCTGCGTTTGCGGCGCATCCGCCCTTTTCATCAATTACGAAAAACAAACGCTCGAAGCGGACGGCCAAACGTTCAATAAGGGCGATTATCTTTCCATTGATGGCACCGCAGGCGAGGTCTTCGCGGGCCAAATCAAAACCGCCGCATCGGAAGTGGCGCAGGTGCTGATTGAAAAGTCCCTGTCCCCCTCCGCCAGCCGCACTTACGGCCTCTTCGCGCAGCTCATGGATTGGGCGGATAAAGCGCGCACGCTGGATGTCCGCGCCAACGCCGACCAGCCCGACCAAGTCGAGCACGCGGTGGCGTTCGCCGCGCAGGGCGTCGGCCTCTGCCGCACAGAACACATGTTCTTTGAAGGCGACCGCATTGACGCGGTGCGGGAAATGATTCTTGCCGAAAATGTCGAGGCGCGCAAAACCGCCTTGGCCAAGCTGCTGCCCTATCAGCGCGAAGATTTCAAAGGCATTTTCCGCGCGTTGAATGGCCTGCCCGCGACGATTCGCCTCCTCGATCCGCCGTTGCATGAGTTCCTGCCGAACGACGACGCCACACAAGAACAGCTCGCCTCAAAATTAGGCGTGTCTGCGGAACGAGTCGCCAAGCGCGTGGAGGAGCTGCACGAGTTCAACCCCATGCTCGGCCATCGCGGCTGCCGCCTCGGCATTGTCTATCCGGAAATTTCGGAAATGCAGGTGCGCGCCATCTTTGAAGCCGCCGTCGCCATCCAAAAAGAAGGCGTCAAAGTAAAACCGGAAATCATGATCCCGCTCGTCGGTTTCCCGAAAGAACTGTAACTGCAAACCGCTCTCACTCGCAGAGTGGCCGATGAAGTCATGGCCGAACACGGCGTGAAAATCAAATATCTCGTCGGCACAATGAGTGAGATTCCGCGCGCGTGCGTCGCGGCGGATAAAATAGCGGCGACGGCGGAGTTCTTCAGCTTCGGCACGAACGACCTCACCCAAACCGGCCTCGGCATGAGCCGCGACGACTCCGGCTCGTTCCTCAACCACTATCAAGAAGAAGAAATCTTCAAGCAAAACCCGTTTGCCGTCATTGATGAAGCCGGCGTGGGCGAGCTGATGAAAATGGCCATCGAACGCGGGCGCAAGACGCGGCCCGATATCAAGCTTGGCATCTGCGGCGAACACGGCGGCGATCCTTCTTCCGTGAAATTCTGCCACCGCATCGGCCTGAACTACGTCAGCTGCTCGCCCTTCCGCCTGCCCGTCGCTCGCCTCGCGGCAGCCCAAGCGGCCATTGCGGACAAAATGGCGAAAAAGAAATAATAATCTGCACGAGTATGCATAAGAACTACAAATATAGTATTACGATTGCTACAAAGGATTTAGCTGTTCTTCATTGTCTTCGTGCATTAAGTCAGTGTGCTCAAAAACAAGGAAACGCTCGCATTCCTTGGGGTGGCACCAAAGAAAAAGATTGGCGTAAAGCAAACTGTTGCGCCACATTTCACTTTTCATCTGCTGACTACAGAGAGTGTTTTTTGAAAGACATTCAACG
>JAZDII010000073.1:0-6964 GCA_043805085.1 bacterium | reverse complement strand
TTTTTCACAATAGCTTTTTTGGGTACGATGCCGATGGATAAATTTTTTCAAGTCATTCTTGCAGCGTGGATGGCTAAAATAATTTATGAAGTCGTTGCGCTTCCAGTCACCATGCCTTTTTCCAATTGGGTAAAAAGGTTTGAAGGCATGGATGTTATCGATAATCCCAAGACCACTCATTACAACCCATTTTCTACAGAATGACCTCAAAGCGCGAATGGGCAATTTTTCAAAAATATTCAGGGGTGAAACGCGTTCTGTGAACTTTCCTGTTCTGTGCCGAGCCTAAGCTTTCAGTAAATCGCAGTGTTGACGCGAAGGACAAATCGGCCTATGAGCAAGACGCTTATGGGCAAACCAACAAATTGTATTAAGAAAAGAAAACGCCGCCTCCGTTATATCAAACGCAAAAAAGAAGCAGCCAAAGCCGCCTCGAAAAAGGCGTAGTTTTGTTGTTGCGGCAAGCCTCTCATGGAGTCGCAAGGCCGAACGAGCGCAGAAGGGGTGGTTTCGCCGCGTTATCTGCTGGTGGACGGCCACAGCGTCATTTTTCATTGGCCGGAATTGCGCAAGTTGCATGCGCGCAACACGGCTCAAGCGCGGGAAATTTTGGCGCGTCAGCTGGAGGCGTTGCATGATGCGGGCAGTTGGAGAATTACGTTGGTGTTTGACGGCAAGGGCAAATCATCGCCCATGGTTGATCCTCGGCGCATGGTGATTTTGTATAGCCAAGAGGGCCAAACCGCCGATAGCGTGATTGAGAGGATTGTTGGCCAGCAACACGATCGCAGTTCCATTTTAGTCGTCACGGCTGATGAGGCGGAACGGCAGACCATCGAGGCTCTTGGAGCGCAAGCGGCTTCGCCGGATTGGCTATTGGAAGAGCTTTCCGTTCAATCCGTTGCGTTTAAAGAAGTGTTGAAGCGCGTCCACCGAGGCGCGCAATGGTAAGGAATTTTAAAAAGAATCTTGCCATTCACTAAAACAAATGCTCAACTCCGACCCTCTATGAAAACACATCTTTTTTTTACATCTGCTGCTTTGGCGTGCGGTTTAATTTTTGCCGCATGTTCACCCACGGACCCGTCCCATCCCAACTTTGTCGTTGCGCAAGGGAAAGGGGTTAAAATCACGCGGGGCGAGCTGACCGCAGAGAGAGAAAAAATGCTCGAGCACATGAAGAGGCCTGGGATGGAAATGCCGCAAATGTCTGAAGAAGAAAAAGCCTCTCTCGATGGCCGGATTTTGGATCGCATGATCACCAAAAAATTGGTGGAAGCCGAGACGGCGAAGATTTCTTCTTCTGAAATCAATAAAAAGGTGGAAGAAAGCTTCAATAAAATAAAAGGCCGTTTTCCTGATGAAAAAACTTTCTTGGAAAATATCGGCAAAGCCGGCATGACGCCGGACAAGATTAAAGAGTCCATCAAAGCTCAAGTGGGGATGGAAAAACTGGTGGAAACCCGTCTCAAGCCGGAAGATTTGGATGTTTCTCCTGAAGAGGTGGAAAAGTTTTACAAGGACAACCCGCAGTTTTGGAATCAACCGGAACAAGTGCGCGCCCGCCACATTTTGATTAGAGTGGAACCAAGCGCGACGGAAGCGGAAAAGGCGGAAAAAAAGAAAGCTGCTGAAGCTGCCCGCGCCCGCATTTCCAAAGGCGAGCCTTTCGCTAAAGTGGCGGAAGAAGTTTCCGATGATCCCGGCAGCAAGCAGAGAGGCGGCGAACTTCCTCCTTTTGCCGCAAAAGGCCAGATGTTGCCTGAATTTTCAGAGGCTGCTTTCAAACAAAAAGTGGGCGTTGTTGGCTCTGTGTTTGAGAGTAAGTTTGGCTATCACTTTGTGGAAGTTTTAGAGCGCATCGCTCCTCGGACGGTTCCGTTTGAAGAAGTAAAAGGGCAAATTGAGCAACGCTTAAAGGGAAAGAAACGGTTTGAAGGAATGCGAAAAGTTATGCAGCAACTCCGTGACGACGCTCAAGTGGAAGTCAAGATTCAGTTGCCCAAGCCGCCTGTGCCGCCCGCCGCTCCCGGAGGAGTTCCCGGCGCGCAGCCTATGCGTCCCATGCAACAACAACCTATTCCGCCCGTAAAAATCACTCCTGCGCCGGCGCAGCCTCAAGTAAAAGCTCCTGTAAAAGCCAAGGAAGAGAAAAAGAAAAAATAGGGCAGAGGCCAAAGGGGAAAGCAATGGCATTCTCGGTTTACGAAATCGAGGAAGGATCAAAACTCCTTCCTCGATTTGATTTACACGAATATCTTCCTTGTATCACGCAAGACGCGAATACGGGGGAAGTTCTCATGCTCGGTTATATGAACCGCGAGGCGATGGAATTGACCATTCGCACAGGGAAGGCGACATATTACAGCCGTTCCAGAAAGAAGCTTTGGGTTAAGGGCGAGCAATCCGGCCTGACGCAGCATGTTGTCGAATTCATGATTGATGATGATCAAGATTGTTTTCTTCTCAAAGTTCGCGTGGATGGCGGCGCGTCTTGCCACGTCGGTTACCGCAGTTGCTTTTACCGCAAAGTCAAACAGGGCGCTTCCGATGAACTGGAATTCACCATTAAAGAAAAAGTCTTTGATCCGGTGAAAGTGTACGGTCCTTCTGCGGCGACTCATTAACATCGCTATTTTTTATTGGCGAAAGTTAAAGTTCCTCTCGCCAAATGAGCGAGGTTTGGTAAAAAAACGAATCAAGAGATATGAGTCGTTCTTTTTCTCCCTCCGGCGGGCCTTTGGAGTTCAATTTTGAACAGCCGAAGCAGCCCGCGCATCATGGCAACGGAGCAGCCAAAAAGGCCGGGGAAACACCGCTTGAACGCGACCCGACGGCGGTTGTTTTCAAAGGCCCGAGCCGTCCGGAGAAATACGAAGAGACTCCAAAGGAACACGAATCTATGAATATAGGCATCCCCATCAACGCTCGCAAAAGCATGGACCGGCAAAAGCGCGAGCAACAGGTCTTTAGCACAGTGCTGGGCAGCGCGGCGACGCTTTTACTGCTCTTAATCCTTAGCCTCGGCGCGCTGGCCGGTTTGGGCGGATATGTGTTGTGGAAACAGATTCATCAACAGAGTTTAACGGTAAGCTTGCTGGAGCAAAACTTGCGCTCGGAGATTGACCAGTTGAAGAAACAGACAGAGGAGACGGAGCAGCAACTTGCCGCCAAGCAAGAGGCCTCCGGCAAAGACATTTTACGTTTGCAAGCGCACAGCGAGGAGCAGCGCGCCATTATCACGGAGTTGAGCCGGTTGATGAACAGTCAGAAGGAACAGAGTAAAACCCAAGCTGCGCAATTGGAAAGACTCCAGCGCGCCTATCAAGAGCAAAGCAAGCGTTTGGATGAAAGATTGAGGCGTTAGGATTTTCATGTTAGAACTTAAAAGAATTGTGGGAGAGTGGAGGACGCGCTTGCACCGCGTTCAACATATTCTTCAACCGCCGCAATGGACGTCCCATGATTGGACTTGCTTTGCCAAGGCGCTGTATGCGCTTGTCAAAAAATACGGCAATTCATGGTCGGGCGAAGGGGTGGAATATTGGGACATTCGTTGGACGCTCCGCGAAGGCGGTGAGCTGATTTGTCAGGTGGAAGAGAAGGAAACTCAAAACTCGCTTGTCGTCGCCCAGTCCGGCGGCTTTGCAAGGGGCGTGGAATGTTACACGTGGTTTTACAGCGAATTTAGCAAGGAAGGCAATTTCATGGCTGAACCTTATTGGGTGGATGGCAGTTGGAAAGAAGCTTTAGCGATGATTCTGTTGCCTCATCAAATCGCCGCCGGTTTTTATTTGACCGGCAGTTCCGTTCCTCTGCACACCCATTTATTGCCCTCGGCGGTTTATCCTGAAGCTGCTTCGTAATTCAGAGATTATTTGAGCGACATTGGGATAAGAATGATTGTTCCATGTTTTACCTTCGACTTTTTGATTGTTTAAACCGTCACGACATTTGCTATCTTGTTGTAGGCGGACTGGCCGTCAATTTGCATGGTGTGGCGCGATTGACCTTGGATGTGGACATCGTTGTCGATGCGGCGCGTGATCAATCTGCGACGTGGGAGGAAATTTGTGCGGAATTAAAACTCAAACCGCGACACCCGATAAGCTGGCGTCAGATGTATTCTTGGGAAGATCGGCGGCGGCTTTTCAGAGAAAAGGGGCTTCTTGCGTTGAATTTGATTTCGGAGAAACCTGAAGAACCTATGGTGGACATTCTTTTCGACCCCCCCTTTGATTTTGCTGAAGCTTTTGCGCGGCGCGTTATTCAGCAAGTGGAGGGCGTTTCCATTCCCATTGCGGCAAAGAAAGACTTGGTGACCATGAAAAAAATAGCGGGGCGCGCGAAGGATTTACGCGATGTGAGTTATTTGGAAGGAGCGGCGGAATGATTCAAAATAATTGGCATCCGGCGGATGGGATGATGAGGGACGTGGACTATGAATTATCGGAGGAAGAACTTGCCCGCTCCCGTTCGCTCACTCCTTACCAGCGTCTCAAGTGGTTGGACGACGCGCGGCGGTTTATTTTATTAGCGCGCGCAACTGCTCGATTATCGCAAGAAAAGAGCCAGAGCGACGACGCTGTTGAAAAGCAAGTGACCTAGAGCCATCCTTTCAATCGAGATGCGCGGGTGGAGAAAAGTCAGCAGCAAAAGCGTGACAAGGGTGTAAGAAGGGAGATGGCCTTGCCAAATCATCCAAAACTGGATGAGATAAGCCGCGCCCAGCAAACACCACCAATAGGCTATTCCAAAACCTTTAATGTGCGCCGCATTCCATAGACCGGCTTTTTTGTCGCTCTCCACATCGCGCAGGTTATTGGTATGGAGCACATCTACGGCGAGCAAGCCGGGCAGAAGGCCGACAATGGCGGGAAAAATCGGCCATGCGCCGGTTTGCGCGTAGACGATGCCGCTTGTGATGAGCGGCCCTGTGGAAATCAGCACGCCGATGTCGCCTAGGCCGTAACGCTTTAATTGCAGGCGCGTCGCGCTATAAAAATAGCCGATGAGCAGAGCCACTCCTCCCACAACCAACAGAAAGTAACGTTGGGTGTAAAAAACGATGCCGACGCCCAGCAACGCGCTTGCAAGGAAGCATCCAAGCGAGGCGTTGAGCATGGCCGGCGGGGTCAGTTGTTTATTGACGAGCATACGGCTTGACCCTCGTGTGTGCTCTAAATCCACTCCGTAAATGTAATCATAGTAATCGTTGATCATGTTAATTCCGGCGTGAGCGATAAAGACGCACGCCATAATCAAAGCCGCGAGCAGCCAGTCCGCATGCGGGAGGCAAGCAAACCCGATGAGCATGGGAAGAAAGGTGGTGGTGAAGGAATACAAGCGTATGGCTTGAATCCAGATTTTGATTTTTTCTTTCATAAGGATTGTGCAGCCGCTCTTTTTTCGCGGAAGAAAGATTGAAGCAGCGTTTTGCACTCTTCTTCCAAGACGCCAGCAGTTATTTCGCAACGGTGGTTTAAAGACGGGTGATCGAGCAAATTCATCGCGCCGCCCGCCGCTCCGCTTTTAGGATCGCCGACGCCGAAAACGACGCGCTTGAGCCGTGTGTGCACGATAGCTCCGGCGCACATGGGGCAAGGTTCTTTAGTGACGTAAAGCGTGCAGTCAACAAGCCTCCAATCTTCCACGGCGGCTTGGGCTTGGGTAAGCGCAAGCATCTCGGCGTGAGCTGTGGCGTCTTTGAGAGATTCGACTTGATTAAAAGCGCGGGCAATCACGTCGCCGTTGCGGACAATGACGGCTCCGACGGGCGTCTCGTCCGCGTCATAAGCTTTGCGGGCTTGTCGCAGGGCTTCTTTCATGAAATGAGCATCTTCTTCCATCATCAGAAATATTTGCTATAATAAATGGCTTACTTCTTTTTCTAAATGAATTTTTTTAACTCGTGTAAAAAATTAAGAGAAGAATTAGCGGCGGCATTGCCGGCTTTGCTGTGCATCTTCTTTAGTCTGGTGTTGGTGGTGAGGCGAGGGTGGGTGACGGAAGACGCGTTCATCACGTTGAGGACAGTGGACAACTTTGTGCATGGGCTTGGGCTGGGGTGGAACCCGGATGAGCGGGTGCAGGCCTACACCCACCCGTTGTGGATGTTTTTATTGAGCGTGTTTTATTTTGTCACGCGGGAGCCGTTTTACACGGCGTTGCTGGTGGGGCTTGGTGTTTCGGCGGCAGCGTTGGTCTTGCTGACCTTTCGCGTGGCAAAGACAGCCGTGGGAGCGTTGGCGGGGTTGTTGATCTTGAGTTTTTCCAACGCCTTTGTGGACTTTTCGACATCGGGAATGGAGAACCCTCTGACCCACTTGCTGCTGGTCATCTTTGCATGGGTCTATTTTGGAGAAGAAAAAAGCTCGGAACAAAAACTGCGCAAACTATCGTTCTTAGCGGCCTTGGGCATCTTGACGCGGATGGACACGGCCCTGCTCTACGCGCCGTGCTTGGCATGGGAGATGTGGAAATTAAGAGGGGAATGGAAAAAAGCGTTATGGGCCATCATCGTGGGGCAGCTTCCCTTCATCTTGTGGGAGATGTTTTCGCTATTTTATTACGGATTTTTGTTTCCCAACACAGCGTATGCGAAGCTCAACACAGGGATACCGTCGGTAGAAATGTGGAGGCAGGGGTGGCTCTACTATTTGAGCAGCTTGGAGAAAGACCCATTGACGCTGTTTGGGATTGTGATGGGTTTGGTTGTGGCGTTGGTGGGGAAGAAGAAAGAGGAATGGGCATTGGCATTGGGCATCATTCTCTACAGCGTGTATGTGGCCAAAGTGGGGGGCGACTTTATGCTGGGGCGTTTTTTAACGCCGGCGTTAATGGCTTCGGTGATTTTGGTGGCGAGGAAAGATTGGGATTTGTTGGAGAAACGACCCGTGTGGCTGGCGGCTGTGTGCGGCGTCATCATTACCCTCGGCTTTTGCGCTGACTTGCCCACGGTGAA
>JAZDII010000072.1:0-5683 GCA_043805085.1 bacterium | reverse complement strand
TTTTCTCTTTTTGACGGATTTGGCGTTTGTTTCGCTGGGTTATGCATTGAGTCTTAAATTATTTAATTCGCATATTCGTTCTTCCGAACCGACGTTCTTCGGATGGTTCATCGCGTTGTTTTGTTATCAGCCCTTTTTTAGCGTCTTTAACGCCGGCTATATCGAATACCAACACATTTCTTGGGAGCCTTATATGCAAGGCCCATTTTTGCAAAAGATATGGGGCTGCCTTATTCTTGTTGTTATAGGAATTTATTCGTGGGCGTCCGTCGCTTTTGGTCTTCGCTTTTCCAACCTAACTCATCGCGGTGTTATCCGGCATGGACCGTATTATTTTTGCAAGCATCCGGCTTATGTGATGAAAATCACTTCCTTCGTCCTTGTTTCCGTGCCGTTCCTTATCTCTGATTTTGAGACGGCTTTTCGCAGCGTCGTGATGCTGGCGTTGCTTGCCGTCGTTTATTATTACCGGGCAAAAACGGAAGAAGCCCACCTGTCCGGCATAGATGAAACTTACCTCGCTTATAGCAACGAAGTGGATGAGCGGTGGCGAAGATGGCTGGGATGGTGGCGAGGGAAAAAGGTTTAAGAATCCACTTTCGTGCGTTTTAAAAGACCGAATTTTTCCACTCTTTTACGCAGCGTGGCCCGCGTGATGCCGAGGAGCTTGGCGGTTTGCACATGGTTGCCGTTCGTTTGTTCCAAGGCGCGCGCGATGAGTTCTTTTTCGACGGTAGGCAAAATGGGAAAGGCGGAATTTTTGCGGGCGTGTTCAAAGAGAGCGTGGATGGCCTCCGCTAAGGGCAGGTCTTTTCCCTTCGCTTCCGCAACAGGCGCGCTGGAAGAAAGTTTTCCGATTTCAGGCGGCAGGTCGGCGGGTTGAATGGTCTCGCTTCCCGCCATGACCACGGCGCGTTGGATGCCGTTTTCCAGCTCGCGCACGTTGCCGGGCCAGCGATAATTTTTGAGAAGCGCCATCGCTTCCAAAGAAATTTTCTTCGCGCCGGAATTTTTGTGATGAACGCGCCATTTGTTGATGAAATACGCCGCCAGCAAAGGAATGTCTTCCGCCCTCTCGCGCAAGGAAGGAAGGCGAAGGGAGACGACGTTGAGGCGGTAATATAAATCCTCGCGGAACTCCCTTTTTTGCACCGTCTGCCAAAGATCGCGGTTGGTCGCCGTAAGGATGCGCACGTTGGTGCGAATGGGTTTGTCTCCCCCGACGCGAAAAATCTCGCCGTCTTGAAGCACGCGCAAAAGTTTGGTTTGGAGGCTGACGGGCATGTCGCCGATTTCGTCGAAGAAAAGCGTGCCGCCGCTGCATTGCTCAAACTTGCCGATGCGCTGCGCGACGGCGCCGGTGAACGCGCCTTTTTCGTGGCCGAACAGTTCGCTTTCTAACAAATTTTCCGGAATCGCCGCGCAGTTGATGGCCATGTAAGTGTTGTTGCTTCGCGCGCTGTTGGAATAAATGGCCCGCGCGACGAGTTCCTTGCCCGTGCCGCTCTCGCCGGTGATGAGAACCGTCGCGTCCGTCCGCGCCACTTGGCCAATGAGTTTGTAGACCGCTTGCATGGCGGCGGATTTACCGACGAGGCATGTCCGCGCGTCTTCCACGTTTGTTCCGGCAGCAAGCTCCACTTTTTCGCGCATCGCGCCCGCGGCGGCCAAGGCGCGTTGCAAAAGTTCCTTCAACTGATCAATGTCAAACGGCTTGAGAATGTAATCAAACGCGCCGAGTTTCATGGCTTCAATGGCCGTTTGAGACGTACCGTAAGCGGTCATCATGATGACAATTTGCTTGGGATCGCGCCGCCGAATTTCGCGCAACGTTTCCAACCCGTTTTGTCCGCCCATACGGATGTCCATGACTGCCACGTCCGGCTTTTCTTTTTGCAAAAGGCGCAAGCCTTCTTCGCCGCTTTGCGCGGAAAGAATCGTCAACGGCTCTTTTTCCAACAAACGCTTGAAGGAGTAATGAACATCCGGTTCGTCATCAATGATCAGAATTTTCCTTGCGCCGCTTTTCATGGGAATGTTGAAACTGCCAAAAATTTCCATGAAAAGCAACCAGACGCCGCTTAAAAAATCTTGTTTTTCCCGTCACAGCAGTCATGGTGAACATTTTTCTGGAAGACAAATATGGATAAGAATAAGAAGATTGTTGTTTGCGGCGCGGGCGGATTCATCGGCGGGCATCTCATGGCGGATTTGAAAAAGCAGGGTTATTCCAACCTCCGCGCGGTGGATATTAAGCCCTTAAAGGAGTGGTATCAGCTTTTTCCTGATGCGGACAATCTGGTTCTGGATTTGCAGGATAAAAATGCTTGTTTCCAAGCTGTCAACGGATGTCACATGGTCTACAACCTCGCCGCTGATATGGGCGGAATGGGCTTTATCGAGAATAACAAAGCTCTTTGCATGTTGAGCGTGCTCATCAATACGCACTTGCTCATGGCAGCGAAAAAAGTGGGCGTGGAACGGTTCTTTTACTCTTCTTCCGCGTGCGTCTATGCCGCAGGCAAGCAAACGGAAACCAATAATCCGGGGCTCAAAGAAGAAGACGCCTACCCTGCGATGGCGGAAGACGGCTACGGATGGGAAAAACTTTTCAGCGAACGCATGTGCCGCCATTTCCGCGAGGATTTTGGCGTCGTGACGCGCGTGGCTCGGTATCATAACGTTTATGGCCCGAACGGGTCTTATGACGGCGGCAGGGAAAAAGCGCCCGCCGCTATTTGCCGCAAGGTGATTGCCGCGAAGTTCGCCGGCAAAAAGGAGATCGAAATTTGGGGCGACGGCCTTCAGACCCGCAGTTTCATGTATATTGACGACTGTCTCAAAGGTTCGCAAATGATTATGCACAGCGATATCACGGAGCCGATTAACCTCGGCAGCGCGGAGATGGTGACGATCAATCAGCTCGTGGACATCGTGGAGGAAATCGCGGGGATTAAATTGAAGCGCAACTACAACCTTTCCGCTCCCAAGGGCGTGCGCGGCCGCAGCAGCGATAACACGCTGATTAAAAAACTTCTGGGCTGGGAGCCTTCTACACCTCTCAAAAAAGGCATGGAGAAGACTTATGCTTGGATTTATGAGCAGATGAAGGCTAAGCGTTAAGCCATCGCGCTTCTCGCCCCATGAAAAAAATCGTTGTGTTGAGTCAGGTGTTTCATCCTGACACGCAAGCTACCAGCCAGCTTTTTTCCGATCTTTTCCAAAAGCTCACCGGCAATGATTTTCATGTCCGCGTGATTTGTGGTTTTCCCGCCGTGGTTGACAAAACCGTCCCCTGCCCCGCTTTTGAACGTTGGGGCGGGATTGAAATTCATCGCTGCGGTTGCGCATTTAATTTCAAAAAAAGTCTCTGGCGGCGCGCGCTTCATTATTTATCTTTTTCTTTAGCGGCGAGCCGGAAATTGCTGCAAAACCGTGACTGCGATTTCGTTTTCGGCCTGACCAATCCGCCTTTCATGCCCGTGTGGCTTTGGCTTCTGCAAAAAATCGGCAAATTTCGTTATCAACTCATGCTTCTGGACGTCTATCCCGACGGGCTGGAAGGGTTGAAGAAAATTTCTCGGCGTCATGTTTTTTTTCGTTTTTGGAGAGCGATCAATCGGCGCGCGTTTCGGCGCGCGGAAAAAATTTTCGTCCTTGGACGGGACATGAAAAAACTGATTCATGAACGTTACGGTGTTCCCGACGAGAAGATTATTTATGCGCCGCACTGGAGCGCGGTGGAAATTAAAGAGCCGAAAAAAGCGGAAGATTCCGCGTTGTGCGCCAAGCTTGGGTTGCAGGGGAAATTCATCTTACAGTATTCAGGCAACATGGGCCTGTGGCATGACATCGAAACCATTGTCCGCACTGCCGCTTTGTTACAAAGCCGAGAGGGCATTCATTTTCTCATGATCGGAGACGGGATGCGCAAGGCCGCCGCTCACAGCTTGGCGCGGGAGATGCGCCTCGCCAATATGACTTGGCTGCCGTTCCAACCGAAAGAAACGCTGGAGGATTCGCTGACGTGTTGTCACGCCGCCCTCATTTCTCAACGCGAGGGGCTCCAAGGCGTGGCTGTTCCTTGCAAGCTTTACGGCATTTTGGCTTCCGGTAGAGCAATCATCGGCATGGTTCCTTCCGGCTCTGAAATTGATCTCGTGATTCAGGAAGAAAACTGCGGCGTGACAACTCCTCCTCATGCTCCCGACCACTTGGCGCAAGTCATCCTTCATCTTTTTCAAAATCCCAAAAAAGTCCGTGAAATGGGTGAGCGCGCGTTTGCCTCTTATCAACAGAAATACACTGTGGATGTTGCGGTTAAAAATTTTATTGAAGCATGGCATTGATTTTTCCTTCGAGAAACCGCTCCCTTGCCCTTATAATAAGTTGTTTTTATGTCTCCAAAGACCGGCTCTCTTCCTTCTCGATCCGTCCAACGCGCTAAAACGCACTGGCACTTGGGCAGCGCGGCGTGGATGTTGATTAACTTCATCGCCGGTTTTTGTAGTTGCTGGCTCGCATTTCGGCTTTCGCCTATTTACGGCCAAACGCTCGACGTTTATGCGGTGTCTCGACATGCCACGCCGTTCAACACAAGCGTGCTTTTTGCTTTTTGCCTTGTTGCCACCGCTCAAATTTTCAACCTTCACACGTTCGATTACTATCGCAATTGGGTTTCCCTCATTCTTCACTGTCTTGCGGCCATTATACTAGCCCTTATCGTTATGGTGGCGTTGCTGGCGGTTTTCGCCTACACGCGCATTGGCCGCGTGATTCTTTTCCAAGCGTTCTTTTTTTCCAGTGCGCTGATGATCAGCTCGCGCGCGCTAATGCAAACATTAGGGCGGCACAATAAACGCAAAATTACTCTCATTGGCGATCTTGTTTTTTTTAAATACGTCGAAAAACTGATCTCTTCCCGTGGGTTGCCGTTTCAGGTGGTTGCGGTTCTTCACTGGAGAAATCCAAACGCCAAAGTCATGTTACTGAACGAAGAAAATGCAAGTTTTGACATCACCGAACTGCGCGAGCGTTCCGAGGAATTGGACATCAGCGAAATTGTGACGGATCGTTACCCAAATTTATCTCCAGAGATTCACGCCGAGCTTGGCGAATGTTTGCTCAACGGCATTCAAGTTTCTTCCATGGAAGCGTTCGCGGAGCGTCTATGGCGCATCGCGCCCATTGATCACATTGACCAAACGTGGTTGCATGATTTGGATTTGAGACTCACGCACCCATTTTATATCTGGTGGAAACGCGCCGTGGATATATGCGCTTCGCTTGTCGGCGGCATTTTGTCGCTTCCGTTTTTGTTGCTCGCGGCCATCGCCATCAAGTTGCAAGACGGCGGCCCGATTTTTTATTCTCAAACGCGCGTGGGACGTTTCGGCCACGTTTTCAAACTGCACAAACTGCGTTCCATGGCTATGGATGCGGAACAACACGGCGCGCAATGGGCGCAGAAAAAAGACCCGCGCGTTACTTTCATCGGAACGGTTTTGAGAAAAACGCGCATTGATGAGGTTCCGCAGTTTTGGAACATCTTGCGCGGCGAGATGTCGCTCATCGGCCCGCGCCCCGAAAGGCCGGAATTTGTGGAAAAATTGCAAAAAGAAATTCAGCTTTATCGCTTCCGTCACCTTGTCAATCCCGGTCTCACCGGCTGGGCGCAAATCAA
>JAZDII010000071.1:0-12220 GCA_043805085.1 bacterium | reverse complement strand
TGTCCGTTACAGGGTCTTTAAACATGACCCAAAATAATTCACGGGAGAGGCCTTGTAAGGTTTTAGGATCAGGCTTTGGGATAGAAGGGGCTTGAGCTTTGGGGCCAGGCAAGCTGTCAACCATGCTCCGCGCCTCTTCCCATGCGGGGTTGAGGCAGCCCGTTTTTTCCGCAATTTCGTAAAGGACGGGGAAATTTTGAAGCAGAGCTTCTTTGCCTTCTTCACGCACAAAGGTGAGCGCTCGCCGGGCTTTTTTTTCATGTTCAGGAGGTAAAGATGTCCATTCACAATAATCTGCGACGTATTGCTGTTCGTCTATTTCGTGGACGCGCATATAGGCTCGTCGCACGGCTCGCGCGATGAGTGGTTGCCAATCGCGGTTTTCTTGAAGAGAAAAAAGGTCCGGTTCTTCGGAAATCTCATCCAGTGCAGCTTCGACAAATTTTTGCGCGGAGACGCTCAATCTTCCCGTAGGATTAAGATTTTGGGGGATTTCCGGATTTTTTTGGTCGTCGGACAGTTGTTGAAGGGCGGCTGTTTTAGCATCTTCAAAGGAGGTGTTGTTTTTTTGAACGCATTTTTCAAAGAGTTGAATGTAAGGAGAGAGCAACTCCTTGGCGTCTGAATCAGACGAGCTTCCTAAAGGAGAGCGTGCGAACACTAAATTGCCGTATTCCTCATAAGCTCGATGGAAAGAGTTCTCATGACTAGGGGATGAAAAGCGCAATAAGGGCGTAGGTTCATTTTTTTCATGAGTGGCATGAGCCAATTTGGCGAGCAAGGGGAGGTATTCTTCATAGAGCTCTGCTTCCATGTAGCGTTTTAAAACTTCCCATGAGGGGTAAAACAAGGGATTCTTTTCTTCCACTGCTTTCCAAAACGCTTCATTTTTCGCCGCTTCAAGAACAATGCGGGCGACGGTGTTGGCGACGATCAAACGATCTACTTTTTCTGCAACATTTTTCATACAATGGGTTTCATGGTGTAATGAGAGCTTTTTTCAATGGGTAAAGCTTTTCCGTCATCATTTTTCTCGCAAAAGCCTCTTTTGAGCCTAAAGTGAACTCTTTTTATGAATATTTCACTCGAAGATATGGCGCCTTGCCGCAAGAGAATCAAAATCGAAGTCCCTGCTAAACAAGTTGAGGAAGAATTGGGAAAGGTTACGGAAGACTTCCGCCAATACGCCAAAATCCCCGGTTTTCGTCCCGGCAAAACGCCTAAAGCTGTTGTCGAAAAGCGTTTTGCCAAGGAAATTGAAGATGAGTTAAAGAAGACTCTCGTGCCGCGCGTTTTCCGCGAAGCCGTTCAGCAAAAGAAATTGAAGGTCATTACTCAACCGCAGGTGG
Organism: bacterium; assembly: GCA_043805085.1. Taxonomy (GTDB): domain Bacteria; phylum Verrucomicrobiota; class Verrucomicrobiia; order Methylacidiphilales; family Verrucolacustridaceae; genus JAZDII01. Next base: position 10,871 of record JAZDII010000071.1, on the reverse strand, counting down.
AAGATTTGCATTTTCAGCGCGGCATGAGTTTGAGTTTTTCCGCCGTGGTGGATTTGGCGCCGGAGTTTCCGTTGCCCGATTACAAATCCATCCGCGCGCAGACGAAAGAATTTGAGGCCGTTGCCGACGCTGACGTGGAGCGTGTTGTGGAATCAATGTCCGCGCGTTTTGCCGATTACCGTCTCATCGAAGGCCGCCCTGCGCAGGAAGGCGATTTTGTGGTGATAGATTACGCGGCGACGAGCGATGGCAAGCCGCTTAAAGAGATTGCTGCTTCCGTTCCTGACTTGTGCGAAAGAAAAAATTTCTGGCTTTGGCTCAAACCGGACGCTTTTCTCCCTAACTTTGTTTCACAGCTCGTGGGCGCAAATGCAGGCGAGACGCGCGAGGTAAAAATTTCTTTTCCTGACGATTTCGGCAGGGATGAATTAAAGGGCAAGCAGGCCGTTTATTCTGTCAGCGTCAAAGAAATCAAAGAGCGCATTTTGCCGAACATTGACGATGAATTCACACAGAAACATTTTCAGATGGCGGCGGAGGAATTTCGCAAAACCATTCGCGGCGATTTGGAAAACCAGCGCAAGAGCGAGCTTCGCTCGAAGCAGGTCAAGGAGGTTCTCGACCAACTCAACAAGATGGCCAATTTTGATTTACCTGCGGCTCTTGTCCAGCACCAGACGCGGCGGCTCGTGCATGACATTGTGATGGAAAACCAGCAACGCGGCGTTTCCGAAGAAGCCTTGCAAGAGCATAAGGAGAAAATTTTCTCTTCCGCGCAAGAAACGGCTGTGGAACACGTCAAGACGGGTTTTCTGTTAGACCGCATTGCCGAGACGGAAAAAATCGAAGTCACGGCGGATGATTTGAATCTTGAAATCAACATGCTGGCGCATCGGCATCAAATCCCAGCGGCCAAGCTTGTCGCCAAAATTCGCAAGGAAAATGCCTTGCCGGATTTGGAGGAGCAGATTTTGCGCCGCAAGACGGTGGATTTTCTTTGGAAAACGGCGACAGAGAGTTAAGGCTACAATTCTAATCGTTTCAGTAATTGTTCAACTGTCATATCGTGGTGCATCGCCACGCTTTTCAGGATATTTCGCAGCGTGCCAACTTTGATAGGGTTGTGATTGGGAATAGCTTCATGATGTTCTCCATCTTGTTGCGTTGTGAGGCGAATGTGAGAACCTTTTTGCCGCGTGACGATGTAGCCAAGCTTTTTTAGAGCCTTTATTATTTCTTTTCCAGAGACGTCACGAGGTAATTTCATGGTAAATTACGATGTGACATCGTTTTTAAGAAAATCAACCGTAAAGTTTTATTGCCGTGCTCTCGTCTTATATATCAATGGCCGCAAGCAGTAGTCCCATCATGTTGCCATGATTTCATCTCTTACGAAGTGAAGACGGATGATTTTAGGTTTTTCTGTAGGTTTATCAAAATAACAATCCACGGCGTCCTTGACCATTGCTCGCAATTCTTCAACCGTTTCTCCTTCGGTGTGGATGCCATAGCCGACGGCGGAGGCGCAATAACCTCCATCTACTTCATCTTCATAGACTTCAAAAATAATTTCCTTAGCAATTGTCATCAACTCATTACGTATACTTCACCTGAATAAAAAAAGAAAGAATTTAAGTTCCTAAAAATCGCTCTATTCAAGAAAGCCGTTTTTCTTATAATAAGGATATGCCCGTTGACACTCGCAAAGTAAATCTTCGCACGCCGGAGGTGATGCATCAAGTGCAGGAGCTGGTGGAAACCCACTATCGCAGCCGCGTGGTGGATTACATTCGCTCGGCGGGTTCTTCTCTTTCCGCCAACGGCCTCACGGTAAAATTGGCCAAGGCGTTCGGATTTTGTTACGGCGTGGAACGGGCGATTGACCTTGCTTATGCCGCCGCCAAGCATTTCCCTGACAGGCGCATTTTTTTGCTCGGCGAGATTATTCATAACCCGGAAGTCAACGAGCAGCTCCGCGAAATGGGCGTTCGCTCGCTCTCTCGCAGCGATCATAGCTACGATGTCGCGCAGTTGACGGAAGAGGACGTGGTGATCGTGCCCGCTTTCGGCGCAGAAGTGGCGACGATGCGCTCTCTTAAGGAGAAGGGGTGTGTTCTTGTGGACACGACGTGCGGCGATGTGATGAGCGTGTGGAAGCGCGTGCGGCAATACAGCCGCGAGCGTGTCACGGCCATCATCCACGGCAAGGCGTGGCATGAGGAAACTTTGGCCACCAGCTCGCGCGCGATTGAGGAGGGCGGCTACGGCCATTACCTTGTCGTTTATACCCTTGAAGAGACGGACTCTGTTTGCGACTACATCCGCCACGGCGGCGATAAAGAGGCTTTTTTGAAGAAATTTAAAGGCGCGTATTCACCGGGTTTTGATCCTGATGAGCATTTGAGCGTCGTTGGCGTCGCCAACCAAACCACCATGATGCGCAATGAAACCGAGGAAGTTCAACGCCGCATTCGCCGCGCGATTAACGACCGTTACGGCGAGGCGAATGAGAAGGAGCATTTCCGCTTTTTCGACACCATTTGCGGCGCGACGCAGGAGCGTCAAGATGCTCTAAAGACTTTGCTTGAAGGAGAAACGCTGAATCTGCTCATCGTTGTCGGTGGTTATAACAGCAGTAATACAAGCCATTTAGCTGAAATGGGCGAGGCAAAGCTGCCGACTTACTTCATCCGCAACGCTTCCAAAATGATCTCGCCCGATCTCATTTCCCATTACAATCAACACAGCCAACAAGAAATGGAAACGCGCGGTTGGTTGCCGGTCGGCCAAGTCACCGTCGGCATTACCGCAGGCGCGTCTTGCCCCAATAACGTCATTGAAGAAGCCATCACTAAACTCTTCAAATTTCGAGGCGTCAACGTTCTCGATTTATTGCCTGCGTCGGCGAAATAAAGCCGTTCATTCAATCTGCCGTCGCTTGTGACGTTAAGCGATGCGCGGAAATGATTGTTATCTTCCATGATCTCGATCATTTGGCTCTTCATCCCAAATGATTCTTATTTCGTCAGCACTTGGATATTCGCTACCGCTTTCAGTATCTGGGAATATTTCGTTGAGGAGATTTGTCAATTCTTCCTGTGTTAGAGTTAGAGTTAAACCTTTGCTATTGTTTCTCAAACGACTAGGAAATCCTGTTAAAAGCTCTTTAAAGAATTGTTCTTTTTCAACAATTTCAATAGCCACTTCTTCGATATCTATGTCATTGGCTAAGAAGGGAAGGCGCTTGATTAATTGTTTGAGTGGCAAATTTGATGCAACGCCTGTACACCCTTTGGAGGTGTATAATAATTTGAAAAAGCCATTTTGCTCACGATCAAAATAAGCTTCCGGAATTGATACGTACATCGGTTTCATGTGGCATAGGTTCGGATTTGTTTCAAGGTTGGGAATGTCCATTGGGACGGCTTCTTTAAACCACATGAAATACCAATGGTTTGCTTCCATAGTGTTTTATGAGATCAAAAGCTGCAACTGTCAAAGGAAGGGAATGGGCGTTGCTTCAATTGACCGGAGGCTCCGGACGGCTCATAATAAAGGGGTAAAGGAATGCGACGATGGAAATTCTTTATAATTTAGCGCGGAAGATTTTGAACAGCAAAGTTCTGATTGTGCTGACGATGATTATTATCGTGGCCGCCATTCTTCAAAATCTCGCCACGCTTTTTGTTTCCAGAACGCGCATGGCTGCGGCAAAAACCGTTTCCGCTGTTCGCACTTTTGGGGAAGACGTTGCCAGTCAGGCGAATGCTAGCGTTCAAAGCGCCAACGTTCAAGGCGGCGTCAGCTTCCAAGGTTGTGACAGCGTTCCTGTAGCGGATAGGGAGGAGCTTTTGAGCGTGTTTCAAAGGCAAAGCAGAAAGGGATTGAGGGCCGTTAAAAATCTTCTTCGTCGAGGTCAGCTGACGTTGAGCGGAGCCCAAGCGGTTGATGCTGTAAAAGTGTATTATGCGCAAGCGTTGAAGAACGATATCGAAGCGCAGTTTTTGCTTGGCGTATGTTATGAAACGGGATGGCAAGTGCCCCAAAATTACACGGAAGCTGCGCATTGGTACGAAGAGGCGGGGCAAAGAGGACATGTGGACGCGCAGAATAATCTTGGGGTTCTTTATCAAGACGGGCAGGGCGTTTTGCAGGATGATGCTAAGGCGGTCTACTGGTACCGCAAAGCTGCGGAAAACGGTAGCGCGATTGCCCAGAGTAATCTCGCCACGATGTATCTTCTTGGCAGAGGAGTCCCGCAGGATGACGCGGGGGCGTTGCATTGGTATCGTAAGGCTGCGGGAGGAGGTCATGCTGCGGCGCAAGGCATGGTGGGGCTTTATTATTTATTGGGGAAGGGGACAAAGGAGGATATCGCCGAGGCGGCTCGTTGGATCACTCAAGCCGCCGGGAATGGGAATGTGCAGGCTCAACGCAATATAGGTTTGATGTATGAATTTGGCTATGGCGTGCCGTTGGACTATCGCCAAGCGGCGGAGTGGTATCGTAAGGCGGGGCAGCAGGGAGACATCGAGTCTCAAAACAGCCTTGGGTTAATGTATGAGATTGGCAACGGCGTGGAACAAAGTTATCCATGCGCCGTGTATTGGTATACGTTGGCGGCGCAACAGGGGCATCGTGAAGCGCAGAACAGTCTCGGATTCCTTTATGAAACAGGATTGGGCGTTGCGCAAAACTTTGACACGGCGATCCAGTTGTATCATTCCGCTTCACAACAAGGCAGCATGAATGCTGCTTATAACTTGAAACGCATCGCCGCTATTCTTAACAGCGCGCCTGCGCCTGCTCCCTCTCCCACGACTCCCGTCGCCAATGCGAACATCGGAACGGTTCGCATTCGCTAGTCAGGAAAAATTTCGCGCGCGTCGCTGATTTTTCCGGTGATGGCCGCCGCCGCCACCATGAGCGGGCTCATCAAGATAGTCCGTCCCGTCGGGCTGCCCTGTCTTCCTTTAAAATTGCGGTTGCTGGAGCTGGCGCAAAGTTCGTCGCCGATGAGTTTGTCGGGATTCATCGCAAGACACATCGAGCAGCCCGGCTCGCGCCATTGGAAACCCGCTTCCGCGAAAACGCGGTCAATGCCCATCTCGCGGCACAACGCCGCCACGCCTTGCGATCCGGGCACGGCCAGCGCGCGCACACCGGAAGCCACGCGGCGGCCTTTGATGTGCTTGGCCACTTCCATGAAATCGCTCAATCGCCCGTTTGTGCAACTGCCCAAGAAAGCGACGTTGATCGGCGTGCCTTGAATGGGTTGGCCGGGCTTGAGTTTCATGTATTGGAGAGCTTCCATCAAAGTCGCGCGCTCGTTTTCCGGCGCGCCATTCGGCGCGGGCACGTTCTCGTTAATGAACACCGCTTGCGCGGGATTGATGCCCCACGTCACGGTCGGGGCGATGTCCTCGGCTCGGAATTCCACCACGTCGTCGTAACGGCAACCCGCGTCCGACGCGAGCGCTTTCCAACGCGCCACGGCGGCGTCCCATGCTTTGCCAGTGGGGCAGTAGGGGCGGCCTTTGAGATATTGGAACGTCTTTTCGTCCGGGTTCGCATAACCCACACGCGCGCCGCCTTCGATGGACATGTTGCAAATCGTCATGCGCTCTTCCATGGAAAAGTTGTCAAGCGTCTTGCCGCCATATTCGTAGGCGTAGCCCGTGCCGCCGTTCACGCCCAACTTGCGGATGATGTGAAGAATCACGTCCTTCGCAAAAACGCCGCGGCCCAGCTTGCCGTTGACGTTAATGCGGCGCACCTTGAGCTTGTTAAGAGCGATCGTTTGTGTGGCCAACACATCGCGCACTTGGCTCGTGCCGATGCCGAAGGCAATCGCGCCGAACGCGCCGTGCGTCGAGGTGTGCGAATCGCCGCACGCAATCGTCGTGCCGGGCTGCGTGATGCCCAGTTCAGGCCCGACGATGTGGACGATGCCTTGCTTGCCGGTTGGCAAATCAAAAAAAGTGACGCCGAACTCGCGGCAATTTTTCCGCAATTCCTTCATCATCGCGTCCGCAAGCGGATCGTCAAACGGCTCCGTGCGCTTGTCCGTCGGCACAATGTGATCCACCGTGGCAAACGTGCGCTGGGGATACTTCACCTTCAACCCCAACTCGCGCAACATGCCGAATGCTTGCGGGCTAGTGACCTCGTGAATCAAATGCGTTTCGATAAAAAGCTGCGTGCGCCCGTCCGACAACTGCCGCACAGCGTGAGCATCCCATACCTTTTCAAAAAGCGTTTTACCCATAAAAATCCTTCTTAAGTGAATCTCAATTTATAACTGAAAACGCGGCGATTCCCAAGAGCTTTTTGGGCAAGGGAATTTTTTCTTGTTCTTGAGCGGCGTAAAAATAGAATTGAACGCTCAACACCACACAACGGCAGGGTAGCTCAGTGGTAGAGCAGGGGACTCATAATTCCAACTCGTTAATTTTCAATGATTTGCAAATCTTTTCAAAGCCTTGCGTTGGTGGGGATTTTATAGATTTTTGTTTTTTAAATCACTTCGCCGTTTTGCGTGATTTTGCTCAAAAAATGAGTGTGACCGTAGAACAAAACCGTAGAAAATAAATTGTGCGGAAAAACGCAAAATTTTAGACTTCGCTACTCGTATCTTGACACAGTCAAAGTCTTTTTTCTGCCTTAACGGAAATTTGAAGCTTTTGTTTGCGGCGGTTTGCATCGAAAGCGGTGCGGGCATCCACACCGCTTTCCGTTGGCTCGGACAACAAGCCGCACAAAAAGTGGATTTTGGAAAGATGAGAGGGTAAAAAGCTGGTTCAAAATCGGTTCAAACCTGCCTAGAAATGGCTTCACGGCTTTAAATGATTTTGCTACTTTCAAAAAATGGGGTTTCTAATGCTGTCAAAATTATAAATGAGCACATGTTATCATACCAAATACTGGGCGCATGAACTAACAAAGAGGTGTGCATGCGACAGTATTGAAAAGCTCGCCTCCACTCTTTCCGATTCTCGTGCTCAGGTTGATTTGAACCCTCATCAAGTAGAAGCTGCGCTTTTTGCTTTTCGTTCGCCTCTTTCCAAGGGGGCTATTTTAGCAGACGAGGTTGGTCTTGGTAAAACGATTGAAGCCGGTATTTTGCTTTCGCAAAAATGGGCAGAGCGAAAACGCAAATTACTTATCATCGTTCCTGCAAATCTGCGCAAACAATGGAGTCAGGAACTTTCAGACAAGTTTTTCTTACCGTCCGTCATCCTCGAAGCCAAATCTTTTAACGGAGAAATTGCCCAAGGCAATCTCAACCCTTTCCAACAGGAGAGTGTGGTCATTGTTTCTTATCAATTCGTTCGCAATAAAGCTCCTTATGTGAGGCAAATTGAATGGGATTTGGTGGTGATTGATGAGGCGCACCGCCTGCGCAACGTTTATAAACCAACCAACAAAATCGCCAATGCTATTAAAGAGGCTGTAGCACGCCATCCCAAGGTTTTGTTGACGGCAACTCCTCTTCAAAATTCTCTTTTAGAGTTATACGGGCTAGTAAGCGTTGTCGACGAATACACATTTGGCGACATAAGTAGCTTTAAAAATCAGTTCACACGCGCGAATGGTGAAGAGGATGGATTTGCCAATTTAAGAGATCGCCTGCGTCCCATCTGCAAACGCACACTCCGCAATCAAGTTCTGGAATATATCAAATACACCAATCGCCATGCATTGGTTCAGGAGTTTGTGCCAACGGAAGAAGAACAACGGCTTTACGATCTTGTTTCAGAATACCTGCAACGGCCTGCTCTTTATGCTTTGCCTTCCAGCCAACGACAGTTGATGACGCTGATCCTCCGCAAGTTACTAGCCTCATCTACCTATGCTATTTCTCATACACTGGAAGGGTTGGCCAATAAACTCGATGAGGCTGCTCGGCAACATAACGACGTGACCCAGCCGCCGGAAGGTATTGAAGAAAATTTTGAAAACTATGACGAGTTGGAGGATGAATGGGAGGAAGACGACGAAAGCACTGCTAAGCCCAAAAAACAACATTCTTCGGAAGAATGGGAAGGAATGAGCAAGGAAAGCGTTCTCTTACGCGAATTCCACAGCCTTGCCAAATCCATCATTAAAAATTCCAAAGGAGAAGTGCTCTTAACCGCGCTTAAACGAGGTTTTGCAAAGGCGCGAGAATTAGGCAGCCCTGAAAAAGCTATCATCTTCACCGAATCACGCCGAACCCAAGAATATCTTTACGCCCTTTTGGAGCGCACAGAGTTTGCCGGAAAAATTGTTCTGTTCAACGGTTCAAACAACGATCCAAAGTCCAAAGAAATTTATCAACATTGGCTCGAAAAGCACAAAGGATCGGATCGTGTGACTGGTTCAGCGACTGCCGACAAGCGTGCGGCTATAGTAGATTATTTTCGAGATGAAGCTGTCATTATGATAGCGACGGAAGCCGCGGCGGAGGGCATTAACCTCCAATTCTGCAATCTTGTGATGAACTACGATTTGCCTTGGAATCCGCAGCGTATTGAACAGCGCATTGGGCGTTGCCATAGATACGGGCAAAAATACGATGTAGTCGTAATAAATTTTCTCAATAAAAAGAACGCCGCCGACCAACGCGTTTATCAGTTACTCGCGGAAAAGTTTCGTTTATTCGACGGCGTTTTTGGCTCTAGCGATGAAGTCTTGGGAGCCATTGAATCCGGCGTTGATTTCGAAAAGCGCATCGCAAACATTTGCCAAAAATGCCGCACGGAACAGCAGATTGAGTTTGAATTTGACACATTACAGCAGGAATTGCAGTCGCAAATTGACGAAGGCAAGCGCGTGGCGCACGAAAAATTGCTCAATAATTTTGATCAGGAAGTGGTGGAAAAAGTCAGATTGGACAGCAAAAATTACCTCGATAAATACGAAGATTGGCTCTGGCAACTTACCCGCTTTTTTTTGAAGGATTACGCCGACTTTAGCGATGGCGACCACACTTTCGTTTTACAAAAGAATCCTTTTGAGAGAGAAAACATTCATCCCGGTCCCTACCATATCGGGAGAAACGTCGAAGATGCCAATCTCTACCGCGTGGGACATCCCTTGGCGCAACGCATCATTGAGCAATGCAAGAAACTGCCTACGGATGCCCAAGAAGTGACTTTTGATTACTCAGGACAGTCATCAAAAACCATTTCCATCCTTAAACCATATGTTGGTAAGTCGGGATGGCTTTTGTGTAGCCAATACACTCTTTCGGCTTTTGAAACTGAAGATCATCTTCTGTTTGCAGGCATGTGCGATGATGCGACAATACTGGATGAAGAACAATGCCGCCGTCTATTTTTGATTCCTGCCACTACCCAAGCTCTCGACGACATTTCAGTTTTGAATGACACTCGATCTCACCTCCAAGACCGTTTGGAGCCTCTGAAAGAAGGTATTAAGGAAAAGCTTGGGCAAAAGAACACCGCTTTTTTTGAAGTCGAGGTTGATAAATTGGATCGCTGGGGCGAAGACCGTCGCAACGCTCTAAAAAGTGCGCTTAAGGAGTTAGAAGAAACCATTCGCGTGATCAAGCGGGAGGCGCGCCTCACCAGCAATTTGCCAGAACGACTGGAACTTGAAAAACGCCGCCGCCAACTCGAATCCAAACGCGACGATGCATGGAAAGAATACGAACAAGCCGCCCGCGGCATTGAAGAATCCAAAGACAAGCTGCTCGACGAAACGCAAAAAAGATTAAAACAATCGGAAAAAGAAGAAGAGTTATTTTTGATTCGTTGGAGGTTGGTGTGATTGCTTTTTTAGCATGTTTGTTTGAGTTTAAGCCAACGATAGATTGGAGTGGAATCGCAACGGTTGCGGCGGTAGTCGTCGCATTTTTTGCAATTTTCTGGCCGCATATCTTTAAATGGTTATTGAGCCCTGTTCTTACTATTGAACGGAGGCAACCTCATGGAGATCAACCTAAACTCAGCGAGACGATTAGTTACCATCTTTCGTTGGTAAAAACGAAGGGGATGACAGCTCGAAAATGCCGTGTTTTCTTAAGTCACATGCTCAAATGGAGCGACGACAAATGGCTGCCTTGGCCTGTTTACTATAAGCGTCAATATGCTTGGACTCCTAAAGGACAAGAATCACAAACAAGAGACATCGTCAATGAAGCATCTTTTGATTTTTTATTTCTAGACCGAAGATCAAAAATTTTAAGCCCGGGAATTCTTCATGGTTTTGATGATGACAGATTTTATGTGCAGCCTAACGAACCTACGTGCTTTGTTATCGAAATTGAAAGCGAAACATCTCTTGTTGAACCGGAGAAAAAATATGTTTTTAAAGTGACATGGACGGGTCAAGTCACAGAAGCGGTTTGCATGGAGTGTCTCTTTAATTGGAGAGAACATTTACCGCATCGAGAAGATTTAGAGGACATGCTCGGACCCTCTACAATAATGGCAGACTTACCAGATCAGATAGGCCCTTTTTTGACCATAGAACCAGTCACTGATGATTCCGAAATTCAAAAAATGATTAAAGATTATGACAGAAGTACAAAAAGTTAATTTGGCGTCGATGGACGTGGCAGAAGATAAAAAGCAAATGCTGAAATTGCTATTCCCTGAGATTTTTACGGAGGGTGGAAAAGTTGATTTTGAGAGGTTGAAGTTGGCGTTGGGGGAAAGGGTGGATGTAGGGAAGGAACGGTACGGAATGGTTTGGCCGGGGAAGGCGGAGTGTTTTCAGACGATTCAACACCCGAGCGTGGGGACGCTTGTGCCTTGCCGCGAGGATTCGGTGAATTTTGACACGACGGAGAATCTCATCATCGAGGGCGACAACTTAGAGGTCTTAAAACTCCTGCAAAAATCCTATTACGGCAAGGTGAAGAT
>JAZDII010000070.1:0-6542 GCA_043805085.1 bacterium | reverse complement strand
GCTGTGTTGGCGGTGTTTGTGGCGTGGTCGGCGTTGGATTTTGTGCTTCATGGGGTGATCTTGAGTTCCATTTATAAGGAAACGGCACATTTTTGGCGGCCAGAAGCGGAGATGAAGATAGTGTTAATGTATGTGGTTTCTCTCCTCATGGCGGTTTTTTTCACGATGCTTTACGCCGCTTTAGTTCAGCCGAAGCGTCTTTTGAGCGGGTTTAGATATGGCATGCTGACGGGGTTGATGATGGGTGTTTCGATGGGACTCGGTTCTTATTGCGTCATGCCCATTCCGGCGAGCCTTGCGTGGGGATGGTTTTTGGGAACTTGGGTGGAGATGATCGTCGCGGGCGTCATTGTTGGATTGATCATTGATAAAACGCTGGAATGTCCTTTTTCAAAAACGGATGAGGGCAAAAGTTGTTCAACCTGCTGAACAATCAGCTCAAGTTTTCCGCGCTGTAGCGGGCGATGAGGCCGGTGCGCATGGCATGCCGGTAAGTGCGCGTGAAAAGTAAGCACGCGAGGAAAACGTAGAGCGCGGCAAGACATCCGCTCCATAGCAGCGCGGAAACGGAGATGGAATGGCCTGATAGGACAGCCCTCATTCCCTCAAATACATACGACGGCGGCAGCAAGTGGGCGGTGTATTGCATCCATTTCGGCAACGTCGAAATGGGATAAAAAACTCCAACAAACGGAGCAAGCAGGGCGGGGATGGGCCAGATAAGCCACTCGATGGTCGGCCCCCATCGAAGTGTGGCGGCGCAGCTTAAAATGCCCAACGCGATTCCGAATAAAAAAAGGATGAGAAGAAACGGAATGAGCATGGAGCCGTAGATGAAGAAAGACAGGCCGAAAATCACGCCTGCGAGAACGAACATAATGACAAGCCCCACGGAACTCGTGGCGATGCTGGAGATGACCAAGCCGCTCACGTATTCGGCCACGGAAAGCGGGGTCGCAAAGATGTTCAGAAAGTTGCGCGACCACACGTCCTCAAAAAACGCGATGCTGACGCCATGCATGACGCGGCCAAAGAAGTCCCATAGCAAGACGGCGCCGAGCAACAGGGGGACGAAATTGAGGCCGGGCGCGGCGACGGTGTTCAGGTATTTCGTGATGAATCCCCACAAGATAATATCAATGACGATCCACACGAATACCGGCAACACGCGCGAGAAGCTTCCGCGCATGAGATAAAATTGGCGAAGGACGATGGCGAAAATGCGGGAGATCATATCGGGTTAGGAAAGTTGAAACGCAAGCGGCTCGCGCGCGACGCTGATGAACAGTTCTTCAAGCGTTTTTTTACCGTGTTCTTGCGGCAGGGTTTTAGGATTTCCTTCGAGCAAAATTTTTCCGCGCGAAAGAAACAGCGCGCGGTCGCACACGTCCGCGACTTCATACATATTGTGCGAAGTCCAGAGAACGCCGCCTTTGCTTTGGGAGGTGAAGGCGCGGATATTGGCGCGGACATCGCGCGCGGTCGCGGGGTCGAGCGACGCCGTCGGCTCGTCCAAAAGGAGGAGCGGAGGGCGGTTCAACATGGCTTTGGCAAGGCCTGCGCGCGTTTGTTCCCCCGATGAGAGCGCGCCGCATTTGGTGTCGCGCCGCGTTTCAAGATCGAATTGCTGAAGCAACTCTTCGATGCGTTGGGACAAGTCTTTCACTTCGTAGAGAAGACCGAAAACGCGCAAGTTTTGAACCACAGTTAAATTGCCGGGCAACGGAGCGTAGACGGCTGCGAAATTGGTGTGTTGAAGGGCTTGAGAACGGTATTTTGCAATGTTGACGCCGTTGATGTGAATGGTTCCGGAACTTGGCTCAAGAACATTGAGCGCCATGTTAATGGTCGTCGTTTTTCCGGCTCCGTTAGGCCCCAAAAGCCCGACGATTTCACCGCGACGAACGTCAAAAGAAACGTCATCCACAGCAAGGACGCCGCCGTAATTTTTGCGCAGATTTTTAACTGAAAGAATTTGTGACATGGTCAATTCAAGTTGAAGGAATTACGGCATTTGCCGTATTTTTGCTGAATCCATTCAAGAGTTCAAGCGTCACAAGAATGTAGCGATGAAAATAAGAATTTTAATTTTTGCGGGTCTTGCAGCTTTCCTTACGCTTCCCTCTCTCTACGCAAGGGGCGTTTTTTTTAATAATGCCAGCACGGGCGATGGAGAGCGTCACCGTTCGGAACGTAAAAAATACAATTCCAATTATGGCGAGCATTTTGTCCGCGATTTTCCTGCTGATCAGAAGCCGATGAGAGGGAATGCCGGAGAGCGGCGCCATTCGGATCGCGATAGGAGGGGCGATCGTCATGCTGACCGCGAAAGACATCATGACCGTCGAAACTTTCCTTTTAGGGAACGTCGGCGGCCCGTTGTTATTGTTGATAGAAGTCCTGTTATCGTCGAAAGAGAAGTTGTCTATGTGGCAGAAACAGATACCGGCGATGGAATTCCTTACGGTTTTTTAAATGACGACGGCATGATCGAGTCTCCGTGGAGCGATTTTACGATTTCCGCTTGGCGGAAGGAGGCCGGCCAAATCCTCACTGACCCTAACACGGGCCAGCTCTTTCGCGTGCCTTAGACTTTACGGTTTTTTTGTTGGGGGGGAGGCGTTTCGTCGGGGCGGAGGGAGCTAAAACAGAGGACGAAGGTGAAGAGAAAAGCGAACGTGAAAAGCATGCTTATCCAGAGAGGAGTGAGGTTGAACAGGGTTGACCAAGCGACGATGAGATTGATGAGAGCAACGGAGTAGATTTGTAAAAGGGCTTTTTGTTGGCGCGGCAAGAGGGTGTTCAATTTTTTGAGGGTGGAAATGAGAGGAAAAGAGGGCACGGCGGAAAACCAGAAGGCGGAGGGGGTGGAGGAAGCTTGAACTTTAGCTTGGGGAAAGAGTTCGGTGAGGATATCGCATATTTGTTGAGCTTCTCCCCCCGGTTCCGCGACAAAGCGCAAAGGGGCGTTAAGTTCACGCATAGTCACGGCGATGTGCATGGGTTGGCCATTTGTCGCTCGTGTTTGGCCGAGGGAGATTGCTCCTTGAGGCGTTTTGGCTTTTAAGAGGCGTTTTCTCGCCGCCCGTCTGAAATCTTCAACGGAGGCAAAGCCGTAGTTTTCATGCGCTCCCTCAACGAATAGCAAAAAGCCGGAAGGCGTGGGATGACGGACGACGGGGCGTCCGTCCGGCCATTGTTTTTGGGCGAAGTTGATGGTTTCAAACGGCAGTTCAAAGCCGTCAATTTCGTTTTTACAAACCTTTTGAGCTAAAGGGGCTATAACGCCCCATGATTCGGCGGAGTTCGTCATTTGTTTCAAATGAGAATAAATGAAAAACCTCCTTGACGCAAGGGCGGGTTGTTCCAATTTAATAGTATGTCCTTGATGCAAAAATTATCTTTGCGTTTGGATGAAATGCTGCATTTCGACGGGGGGGCGCGCCGCATTAACATTCCTGTCAATGGGCGTTCTAATGGCCATATCAATGGCTCGGATCATGTTGAAATAGAAAAAGTTCCGGTTGGAAAAAGAAAGAGGAGACGGCACTCGAAGGAAGTCGGTTTTATTAGGGAAGGGGATTTTGGGAAGTTGAAGCTGCGGTTTGAGGGGCCTGATGATGATTTTGAATCGGATGATGGAGATCCCCTTCGCGTGGCGGACCTTTACACGCACTCGATTGTTTTTGGCGAGTCTGGCAGTGGTAAAACGGCTTTTATATTGAATCAAATGTATGAGGAATTATTCCGCATCACGCATCTTAAGGATGGGCCGCAGAGGGATAATTTAAAATTCGGCGGGTTGGTGATTGAAGCCAAGGGCGATTTTGCGCCGAAGAGTTGGGATTTGGCGGTTAAGTATGGGCGCATGGAAGATGTTATTTTCTTCGGTCCTAATCACTTGGATAACGTTTATAATCCTTTTGGAGATGATTCGGAATCGCCTCAGCAACAAGCGGATAAGCTTCAGGCGGTTATGGACGCTTTTTCCGGCGGCCAAAAGGGCAACGACCCTTTTTGGCCTGCGGCTAGTCGAAAACTTTTCACGCAAATTTGCTATCTTCACCGCAGGCTGAAAGAGAACAACGCGCCGGATTTGCAGCCGTTGAGTTTTGAATTATTGAATTTGTTGCTGATGGACAGGGGGCAGCCGCGCAACCAAGGAGCGATTGATCAGAAGGCGCGTTTGTTTCAGGAAACCTATGCCAAGTTTAACGCGGAAATGGAGAAGGTGAAGATGCTTTCGTTGCGGTTGGCGGTGGATTGCGGGCCGCTGGCGGATAAAGTGGCGTTTGCGATTCAACAGGCTCAATTGGAGTTGCAACAGATCGAAGAAGAAATTGCTTCCGTTGCGGAAGAAAATTCCACGCCCGAATGGAGTAAGGGCGTGGCGGCAAGAAAAGAAGCGGCGCAACACCGTTTGTCTCTAGCGGGTAATTTAAAGAGTTTGTTGAGCTGTGATGACGATGATGGAGACTTCGGCGAGAGGATGGTGCCGCGTCTGGAGCGGTTGAAGAAGGACATCGTTAGCATGGCGACGGCGAAAGATGACATGGAGCGGGGGCGTTATTACGATTCTGTCGTGGAAAATGGGAGCGAGATTTGCGATGTCGTCCACGAGCGCATCGGGTTGGTTTCGGAAGCCAAGCATGTGGATCACCCTGAAAATCTCAAGCGGTTTAGAGATATGTTGCTGGATTTGTCCGACGCGCTGGAAAAGATCGGACAAATCGGCGATCAGTTGGCCAACTGGAAGGCGCCGAAGCCGCAGCAGGGCATGTTGAAAAAGTTGCTCACGGATTATGAAAAAATTGTGACACGCCAAGGCGGCAATCCTGCGGTGGATCCTGTTATTGCTTACTTTTACGAGGAGCACCTTAATCCGGCTAATGACAAGACGAGCGGCTCGGTGTCCATGACGGCGTCTAACCTCGTCAACCTTTTCGTTCACCATCCGTTTAACAAGATTTTCTCCACCAACCCCACGTTTGACATGGCCAGGGTGGTTGATGAAGGGAAAATCATTGTTCTCGATATCCCGCAGGCCAAATACGGCGTCATCATGAACATTGCTTCCCTCATTATGAAGGTGGACTTTTTTCGCACGATTCTCTCTCGCAAGGCGATGTATGTGCCCGACGCCAACGGCAATCCGCGCCTTGTTAATCAAGACCGTCCGATGACGTATTTTTGCGATGAATTTGCTTCGATCGCTTCTACGGGCGACACGACGGGCGAAGCCGGTTTTCTGGACAAATGCCGCGAATACAAATGCGCGTGCATTTTAGCGGTGCAATCCAAGCCAATGCTTTTGAAAAAGCTTAAGGAGCCGGAAGTGGACGCGATTTTGACCAACTGCGGCATCAAAATGTTCATGCGCAACACAGACAAGAATACGACAGAGATGGCGTCTAAGGTTCTCGGCAACGAGATCAAGGTGAATCCCTACAACACGCAAGGGCCGACGGAGTATTCCATGCAAATGAATAAGGCCTTGGGCTCGCGCGGTTTTAATAGTTCTTATCAACGGCAGCCGCGTTTTGATCCCACAAGGTTTGCCGAGCTGAAAAACGGCGAGGCGATTGTGAAGTTGAACCCGCGTTTTGGAAGAGATCAGACGAAAAAAGTGGCTTTTTCGATCCATATCATTAAAAGCGTGGACAAAGATAACGCTTTTCCGTTTCCTATTGTGACGGATGTTAAGCAACCTTTAGGAACTAGTGTAAAGTCATGAACCCGAATATTGCAATGGGCGGCGGAGGCGGAAAAAATCCTTTAGCGGGGATAGACGCGAGAATCATTGGCATCATTTTATTGGGTATCATAGCTTTGGCTTTTGCGTTGATAGGGGACAAATGTGTTTTTGTTAAAAAGCCGGACTCTTTTTTTGAATCTGCCTTGGCTTGGATCACGTTGGTTTTTTTCAAAATCAGCGGCGAACGATTGATGAGTTTTATTTTAACGTTTGCTCTTTACACGCTGATTTTTTTTCTCGCGGGCTTTGCCGCGTTCACATGGTTGGAAATTCATGTTATCGAACCGATCGTTATTAAAACGAAGATGAAATATGTCAGAAGAGAGAAGAAATGGATTAACAAATACGACGACGGAACAATTTAGATGATCTCCAAAGAAATCTTTACTAAGCAGGCTGCCTATGAGCCGCAATTCGCTGCGCCGAAGATACCGCTGCTTGAAAAGCATCTGTCGCCGGACAAGGCCTTGGCGGGCAAAGCCGCGCCTTTTGTGCTGATGATGTTTTTGCCGGGTTTTCTGCAAATTTTTATTCGCGCGGGCATTCAGATTTTTACGAAGTTACTGGATATTTTTTTCAAGCGCGGCGCGCAAAAAGGCGCCCCGGCTGGGGGAAAGAGAGAGCCTTATTACGCCACTTACAAGGACAAAGCTAATGATATCATGGGAAGGCTTGCTCCAAAGGAAGCTCCAAGCGGCGCGGAAGCTAAGGTTAATAAAGAACGTTATTACGCTGGATCATCTTACTTTTTAAACAGAATACTCAAGGTGAAGAGAGAAGCGATGAA
>JAZDII010000069.1:0-15170 GCA_043805085.1 bacterium | reverse complement strand
CGACGGGAATGCCTTGCCGCCGCGCGTAATCAATAAAATCCCAAACGATGAGAAAGTAGCTGACAAAGCCCATCTTTTCGATGACCGCCATTTCGTGCTCCAGCCGCTCTTTCAATTCGTCGTCCGTTTCCGCGCGAGCGTCATAGCGGCGGCGCAGGCCATCTTGGCAAAGCTGCCGGAAATAAGTTTCGCGCGACGCTCCCTCCGGCGCGTGATAAGCGGGGTAGCGGTTGACGCCAAGTTCGATGGAGACGTTGCATTTTTCGGCAATCTCAAGCGTGTTGGCGACAGCTTCCGGGCAATCCGCAAAAAGCGCAGTCATTTCTTCCGCGCTTTTGAAATAAAATTCAGGGCCGGGCGATCGCATCCGTTTTTCGTCGGCGAGCTTCGCTCCCGTTTGGATGCAAAGCAGAATGTCGTGCGCGTGCGCGTGTTCGCGTTTGAGAAAATGTGTGTCGTTGGTGGCCACGAGCGGCACGTTCATGCTTTTGGAAAAATCCCGATAACGCGCGCGGACTTGTTCTTCCTCTAAGATGCCGTGGTTTTGAATTTCCAAATAAAAATCACCCGGCGCGAAAATGTTTTTGAAATCATCAATCGCTTTTTCCGCGTCCTTAAGCTTGCCGTTCAAAACCGCCTGCGCCACTTCGTTGTTGAGGCAGGCCGTCGTTCCGATTAGCCCCTCTTTGTGCGCCGCGAGGATTTCTTTATCAATGCGCGGCTTGTAATACATCCCTTCCAAGTGAGCCGCGCTGACGAGTTTAACGAGGTTCTTGTAACCCTGCGCGTCTTTCGCCAGCAGGATGAAATGGTAATTGGATTCGCGCGGGGTGCGGTCGAGGCGGCTGCCGGGCGCCATATATACCTCGCAGCCGATGATGGGTTTAATCCCCGCTTTTTTGGCCGTTTGATAAAATTCAATCGCTCCGTAAAGATTCCCGTGATCCGTTACTGCGACGGCGGGCATTCCAAACGTCTTGGCTTGCGCGACAAGGTCAGAAATGCGGCACGCGCCGTCCAGAAGAGAATACTCACTGTGAACGTGAAGATGAACAAAAGACATGGAGAGCAAATTTTAGCCCCGTCATGTGAAGCGCTACAAGGAAAAGGAATTTAAGGCGTCGATCTGCCGCCGAGTGTTTTGGGAATATCGGTGGGTTGACGTGTTTCAACAGGCATGCCCGGAAAACAGGCGGAATTAGCAGGAGCTTTGTCTGGCAATATATCAGGCGCATTTAAATCCAATTCCCCTGATGTAATGCCACTTTCATCGGGAAAACCTATAAACCTCTTGTTCACATTTTAACTATACCACACGAATGGCCAAAAGTCTTCCTAAAATTTTTTCAAACATGATTAGGAAGATTTTGTTGCAGAGGTTTTTCTTCTTGCGCGTTTGGATCGCCGGAATCAGGCAAAGACGCCTTCCTCGATGCAATGAGGCCAGCCACATCCGCAGCGGGCCCTGCCGGAGAGGATGACGATTCCATAGGGGATTGGGTAGTTGATTTTATCATAATGCAGCCTCCTTGTTGAAGGATACATCTTCCTAATGGGGTCTTTTTCTTTTTTCGTCAAGTGTCCAAGAATTAGATAGATTCCTCCATTTTTCTGCAATAAAAGTAAAAACCTTGCTAATTTTAACTTAAAATGCAGTATTAAGGGCAACGAATATGGCCAAATTTATAAATTTTGAGGCTCAAAAATTTTCTGTTTCAAGCTATCAATCAAGATTTTGTGATATAATTCAACAAGTTGATAAGCAGGCGATTGAAGGAGCCATCGCGCTCATCCTTGAGGCTTGGCAGGCGGGCAGAAAAATCTTTACTTGCGGCAATGGCGGCAGCGCGTTGGCGGCGTCTCATTTCATTACGGACTGGAATAAGTCCATTTTTATGGCTACGGGACGGCCTTTTTATGGCATTTGCTTGAATGATAACATCGGCTTATTGACTGCTTACGCTAATGATGTTTCCTATGAAGATGTTTTTCGTGAACAACTTAAGAATTTTATGTCGCCCAAGGATTTATTACTCGTCATTAGCGGGAGCGGTAATTCACCCAATGTTTTGCGCGCGGTGGAGTATGCCAATGAAAACGGCGGGAAAACGCTGGCTTTTTGCGGATTTGATGGAGGCAAGGTGAAATCGCTGGCGCAGCACGCTGTTTGGGTTCCTTGCCATGACATGCAGATTTGCGAGGACATTCACCTTGTTCTGGGGCACATGGTGATGAAGGCTCTTTGCGGCGCGCCGATTAAGTAACGGTTAATCTTCTTTTTCGCTGGTATGGCCTTGAACGGCTCTCTCAATGAACGCGGCGATTTCATCCGGCGTCGGCAGGGATCTCTTGCCAAGGAAGACATCGGCTAGGAATTCTTGGATGGTTTCATCGTTGGCGAGGTCGGTGATCAGCCGTTTGCGCGCGCTGGTGTAGATTTGATGGACGCGCTGTTTGCTTAGGCCGTGAAAACGTGCGATGGAGCCAAGCGCGAGAGGCTGGCAATCGTTCGCTTCCATGCTGGCTTCCACGCAAAGCCCGCGGCGGTATTCCGTGCAGACGCGATTTTCCTGTTGGCCGATGTTTTTCTTGGGGCAATTCGTCACCGTTGCGCAAAGGCAAACGAGGTCTTTGGAATTATAACTTTCCGTTCGGAACGCTTTGGGAAAAAGAAAGTAAAGGTCTTGTTGGTATTCTTTGAGAAGAGGGGATGGCCAGCTTGCGGGCGGTTGGAGTAAGGCGATCCATGTGCCGTTGACGCGGGCTTTGTCTACGCATTCGGAAGCGCGTGGTTCTTTGGGGGAAAATCGCAAAAAGTCGGCGGGAATGGGCGACGGCGCGGTTGTTTTTGCACCCGCTGCCGATGAGTGGGGGGAGGGAGGATTTTTAACAGCGGCGCGGCTCACGAGGATTGTCCGGAATTAGATTTTGGCGGTTTAGGGTTTCTGATGTCCTGCACCTTGCCTCTTACAGGCGCGACGAGTTGCGTGAGGGAATGTTCAAGGCTCATGACGGCTTCGCGTGGCGCGGGCTTGCCGGATTTTTCTTCGTACTTGCGCAATCCTGCGGCAATGGTTTGGGTCAGCATGGCGGCTCCGGCGGCGGCTTGACCGGCTTTGGTGTGGATGTTGAGGCCGATGGTTTGGATGCTTTGCGCCGCTTCTTGGCGCAGGGCGCGTTGGTTGATGGATGTGCGTCCTTCGGCTTTGGCGGTTTTGGCTTGGGGAAGGGTGTTCGACGCTTCCACGGCCCCGGCGATGAGTCTGTCGAGGCTGGCTCTAAATTTTTCCGCTGTGACAACGACGCCGCGTGAATGAACGATTTTAAGAGCCATATTTTTGAGCAATCAACTGCGCTTTTCGAGCGTAGTAATGCTAACACGAACACATGCGATGAACAGCCTTGTTTGTCAAACGATTTTGAGCTAGGAACGTTTTTAATGAATGGAGTAAGCGAATCGGAAGAAGACAAAAAAACCGCGGAGGAAAAGCCGAGGTTAGACTCTAGATTGTTTCGTTGGAACGCAATGGCGGCGCCGCCGTGGGACCCTGCTTCCTATTATTTTTTTCTTGTTCCCGATCCTGCCGTTTATGAAGCTAATCTTGTTGCCTTTACCTTCGAACACGCGAGCGACCTTCATGCCGTCCTGTCGCATTTTTGCACGGCGGCTTCTTATACGGGGTTGAATGCGTCGGCGGAACGGGTTTGCGGCGATTTAATGTTGCATGGCGAAGAATCTGGAACGGCTTTACTGACGGCGACGATGGCGATGCAGCTTGTTCAGCAAGGAATCGCCCATTTTTTGCCGGAATTTTTGCACGTTTTCATTATGAGCAGGCCGGATGAAAATTCCACGGAAGAAGAAGCAAATCCGCTTTTTGCCTACCCTATTTCCCCCCTGCATCTTTGGGCGTTCCTTCAAGCGTGCGATTGCCTTGAGCGCGATTTGCTTCCCATTTACGAAAAAAACGGCGAGGACATTTATCCCTTCGGCCAGATTGCCGACGTGCGCAAGGCCGTTCAATCCATGCGCGAACTTTTGGCCAAGGACGTCAAAACTCTTATGGCGGGGCAAAATCCTTATCGGCAGATTGCCGATTTACGCGCCCTCGGAGCGATGATGGAAGAAGAAGAGTCGAAAGAAAAAACGCTCGAATCTTCTGAAGATTAATCAATCATGCCGACTTATCTTGCCGACGCGCGTTATTCCGTCACTGTTCCCGCCAACACTTCATCGGCGGCGGCTTTTGCTATCAAAGAACGGCGATTGGGGCGGGTGCTGGTGGAGCCGATTTTTGCCGACGATCCTCAAGAGCCGGAGCTTTATTTTGGCCCGCTTTATTGCCGGGAAATGAGGGAATTGCGTGAGATGACGGTGAAAGATTGGCTGAAGAATGTTTCTCAAAAGCATGATTTGCCGCGTTTGGACAGTTTGGACGATCTTTTAGACGTTAAAAATTTGGAGGAGCTTTGGCTTTTTCTTAATGTGGAAGAGGAGCAGGCGGAAAAAATTGTGAACGTTTTGCAAGCGGAATTTCCCGATGAAAAAAGGCTCGTGCTTGCGGCGGAGTTCCCCCTGCCGTCTTCCGCGACGTATCGTTGCGCTGATCCCACCGGCAAGCGCGAGTATTTTCTTTGTTCCGGTTCTTCCCGTGATTGCAAACGGCATTTTCAAAAAAGCGTTTCTTTTTGTGAAAACGGGCGGAGTTTGATTCGGACGAAGACCATTTTATGAGCGATTTTAACGAAGCGATTATTGAAGGCGTGATGGAGCCTTGGCAAAAGGCTTGTGAGGAATCTCCTTTTCCGTGGATGGCCACGCCTGAACTGCGCGCCGGATGGCTCAAAGGCGTTGAGTCGAAAGACCCCGCGGTTGCTCTTAGCTCCGCTGTCGGGTTGGCACGTTGCGCGCAGTTGAACGTGGAAGAAGAAAAGATGGTTAATCTTTTTTTCATCGAAATGACTGAAAATGTCGCGGCGGACATGCTGTTGCTGGACTTGCTTTTCACAGGCGCAACGCCGCCACTGGCATTGGCGGAAACTTTTATCGGCCCCAACATCAAGGCGCGTCCTTGTCCCTCCCCTGTTTTTTGGCCCCTTCTGGCGGCTTACCTGCGCCACCCGTTTAATGCCAGACTCGCGGAGTTGATGCTCCAACCCGGCAGTGGAGAGCCGTTGCCGTTGTTGGTTTATAACGCATTGGCCAACCCGCGTTCGCCGTTTCCTCAAAACTTGCCGAAGCTGCCGGACACGGCGCCGTTGCCCGTCTGTGATACAATGTGGTTCGAAGCGTTGCGCGTTTTCCATCCCCTCAATCCTCGACCTTCGCCGGAACAATTGCGCAATGCCGTCGAACGTTTTGCCTTTTTCATGCGTTGGGATTTTACGCAGGAACAATTCCGCGAAGCGGCGCAAAACATTCCTCTCGAAGCGCCTTATCTTTTTGCAAAGTTGGATCATCCTTGCGCGGCGGCCGGGCCTGCGCCGGTGTTTGATCCGTTAAACCCGAGTCTGGAAGCGTTGCGTTTCTTTTTCCGCGATTGCACGGTTTGCGCCATTCACCGTTTTTACAATCCTCTGCTTAATTTTCCGTGGCTTGTGGAGGAAATCGCCAGCACGCGGGACCCGGGAGCTTTCATGGGGCTTTTGCTCATCGGCCACGCGCCGTTGCAAATCAAGAACCACCCAGTTTTGGATAAAATGGCCAGCAACGCGATTGTGCGTCGTCATCCTGCGTGGATCATGGAAGAGTTTTACAAGGTTCTCAATAAGTTCAAAACCGTTGGAGGGACAGAAGAGCAACTTTTTGAAATTCGGGAAGAATGCGAAAAGAAACTCGGCCTTGATTCTGAAGAAAAAGGAGAAGCTGCCGCGGCGGAAGGCGACACAAGTTCTTAATTACTTGGCAAGCCGCGAACGGCGTCGCCGGTTTTGATGTTTTTGGATTCAAACCAGCCTCGGTTCATTTCGAGGGCAAAGCGGACGGATGTGGAATGGCTCTGAACGGAAGTTTCATTGAAAGGTTCGAGGAGATAGATTTCCAAGATTTTTCCAGTTCGGTCAAGGTAGGCGACGGAAAGAGGCAGGCGCGTGTTTTTCATCCAGAACGAGGCGCGTCTTTCGCTTGAAAAAACGAAGAGCATGCCTTCGTCCGCACCGAGTTTTTCACGGAACATTAAACCGCGCGTTATGGGTTCGAGCGTATCCGCCACCTCCGCTCGGATTTTATGCTGGCCGATGGAAAGCTCAATGACAGGCAATTTAGCTTCCGCGATAGCGCAGCTCTGAAGGGGCGTTGAATCGCCGAAGGAGCATGTCGCAGCGCAAAGCAAAAGGACGAGTGCGATGAAAAGGTGAGGCATGCTCATGGAGCAGGCTGTTGGCCGCAGACGGGACAAGCGGGATTTTTGCGGAGCTGGATTTCTTTCCATTGCATTTGGAGAGCGTCGAGATGGAGAAGGCGGCCAATCAAACTTTCCCCGACGCCGAGAATAA
Source organism: bacterium (assembly GCA_043805085.1). Classification (GTDB taxonomy): domain Bacteria; phylum Verrucomicrobiota; class Verrucomicrobiia; order Methylacidiphilales; family Verrucolacustridaceae; genus JAZDII01. The sequence continues at coordinate 8,675 of JAZDII010000069.1, read as the reverse complement.
GTTTAACGGCTTCTATGGCTTGGAGCGCGCCGATGATTCCGGGCACGGCGCCGAGAACGCCATTGGGAGACTGCGTTTCTTCCGGCGGTTGAGACTGGAGACATTGGTAGCAAGGCCCGCGCGATGCCCAGAAGACGGAAACTTGGCCTTCAAATTGAGAAACCGCGCCGTAGATGTAGGGCTTGTCCAGCAACGAGCAAGTTTCGTTGATGAGGTAACGGGTGGGAAAATTGTCTGTCCCGTCTATGACAATGTCGTAATCTTGAACGAAGGTGGAAGCGTTGCTTATTTTGAAGAGAAGAGGATGAGCGTTCACGCGCGCGTGGGGATTGATTTCTTTCAACCGTTTTTCGGCGGAAAGGACTTTGAGTTGGCCGATGTAGGAGGAGGAGTGAATCACTTGCCGTTGCAAGTTGGATATTTCGACAATGTCAGCGTCCACAATGCCGATGTGCCCCACTCCCGCCGCCGCCAGATAAGTGGAAGATGCGGATCCCAACCCTCCCACGCCAATGATAAGAACGCGCGCGGTTTTGAGTTTTTTTTGTCCTTCCAGAGCGATTTCCGGAAGGATTAAATGGCGATGGTAACGCTCCAATTCTTCTTTTGTGAAAGAAAGACCGACGCTTTTGTCATGAGGGACAGCCTTCATTAATGCGCCCTGCGCGCCTGCGGCGAGGCAACGTTTTAATTACTCGCGTTGCAGGAATTAGATTCGCAGCTTTCGCTTGCTTGGCAACAAGTCTGGGAATCGTTTGATTGCCATTCTTGGGCTTCTCTCCAGCGCCATTCGGGTTGGAGGTTGATTTCTTCGCGCGGGACGTTGTCAAATCCAGCGGATTTGAGGAGGTAGGTGACGCCTTCATGACTGTCCATGGTTTCTTTCAAGCTGCGGGCAAAAAGCTCGACGTATTCTTTGCAGGAATCCACGGAAAGCTTCCCTTCAGCCACATAACGGGCCAGCGCGGCTTCGTGCTCATTGATCAAATCTAAGAGCGCGCGGCGCAGTTGAACGCGCAGGTCTGAATCTAAAGCGAGTTGAAAAGGGCTGCTGGCGTAACTTTTCATGCGATCGGGGCGGCTGACGCTGTTATGGTGTGCCAACATCAATTCAAATTCAGGTTTGTGCGACATATAAATCTCCATGTTAAAATCGGATGGGCGCATTATTGATGCGATGGGCGCGAAGTCAAGCGGTTGGTGAAAACTTTTTTACGAGGCTTTTTTTAAAGATATTGACCGCTAAGGATAGAAGTTTCACTGTAAATATTTTATGAATCAAAAGGCGAAAGTTCCCGTTACTGTTGCTTATGGAGACGGCATCGGGCCGGAAATCATGACGGCGGCGTTGCACGTTCTTCAAGAAGGCGGCGCGGCTCTTGATGTAGAAATGATCGAGGTTGGCGAGCGATTGTATAACGACGGCAATACGGCGGGTATTGACGCGGGCGGCTGGGATTCTCTGCGTCGCACGGGTCTTTTTTTCAAAGCGCCGATCACAACTCCGCAGGGCAGGGGGATGAAGAGTTTGAATGTGACCATTCGCAAGGCTCTAGGGCTTTACGCGAATGTGCGCCCTTGCGTTTCTTATTATCCTTTCGTGGCGACGAAGCACCCCGTGATGGATCTCGTTATTGTGCGCGAGAACGAGGAAGGCCTCTACACGGGCGTGGAATACCGCCAGAGCGCGGAGGAGGTTCAGTGTTTGAAGTTAATGACCCGGCCTGCGGCGGAAAAAATCGTTCGTTACGCTTTTGAATACGCGCGTTCTCACAACCGCAGGAAAGTTTCCTGCTTTACGAAGGATAACATCATGAAAATGAGCGACGGCCTTTTTCATCAGGTGTTTGACGAGATCGGCGCGCAGTATTCTGATATTGAGAAAGAGCATCTCATTGTGGACATCGGCGCGGCGCGGCTGGCAGATGCGCCGGAGATGTTTGATGTGATGGTTTTGCCCAATTTATACGGCGACATTCTTTCCGACGTGGCCGCGCAAATCACCGGCTCCGTCGGCCTCGGCGGCTCGGCCAACATCGGCCCGCGCGCGGCGATGTTCGAGGCTGTGCACGGTTCCGCGCCGTCCTTGGCTGGCAAACTGGAAGCGAATCCGTCCGGTCTTTTGCTGGCGGGGGTGATGATGCTGGTTCACATCGGCCAGAACGAAGCGGCGGAGCGCATTCATAACGCATGGTTAAAGACCCTCGAAGACGGCGTGCATACGGTTGATATTTTCAAAAAAAACATCAGTCGGCATAAAGTCGGCACGAAAGATTTTGCGCGAGCCGTTGTGGAGCGTTTAGGGCAAAAGCCGGAAAAGTTGAAAACGGTTTCTTATTCATGCGCCAGACCGTCTCTTGATCTCACGCAAAAGACCGTTATCGTTCGGCCAAGCGAGAAGCGTGAGTTGGTGGGCGTGGATGTGTTTATTGTTTTTTCTTCCAAACGTCCCGTCGAGTTGGCTGAAAAATTGAGGCAAGCGCAAGGCGATGAAGCTGTTTTGGAAATGATTTCCAATCGCGGTCTTACGGTTTGGCCTCAAGAGCCGATGGAGGCTTCTTACGCCGAGACTTTTTGTTGCCGATTTAAATTTAGCGAAAAGAAAAAAGCTTCGCTTGCAGACATTGTTGAGTTGTTAGGAAAATTAGAAAAAGCCGGTTTGGAATTTGTCAAAACGGAATCGCTGTATTGCTTCGACGGCGCGCCGGGTTTCAGCCTTGGTCAGGGGCAGTAGCTAAAGAATCAACATCGCGTCGCCGTAGCTGTAGAAGCTGTATTCCTGCCGAATGGCTTCTTCGTATGCCTTTCGCTGCAGTTCAAGTCCCATAAAGGCGGCGACGAGCATGAGCAACGAGGAGCCGGGGAGGTGAAAATTGGTGATCATCGCGTCCACTCGTTTGAAGCGGTAGGGAGGGTAGATGAAGATGTCGGTTTGACCTGTTGACGGTTGAAGGCTCGGAACGGCTTCCAGCACACGCGCCACGGTTGTTCCGACGCTGATGACGCGCTTGGCTCGCGCCGCTTTTTCTGCCAGTCCGGCGGGGATGCTGTATTTTTCCGCGTGCATGACGTGTTCTTCGAGCCGTTGGGTTTTGACAGGGCGGAAGGTGCCGAGGCCGACGTGCAGAGTGATAAAAGCGTGCGGGAATTTTTGCAGCAATTCAGGCGTGAAATGCAGGCCCGCCGTGGGCGCGGCAACGGAGCCAGCTTCTTCCGCATAGACAGTTTGATACCAAACTTTGTCCTCTGGTTGAACAATGGGGAGGTTCCTTTCCCGCCGCGCTTCTTCGATGTAAGGCGGAAGGGGAACGCCGCCGAAGCGTTCGAGGTCCACAGGCTCGAAGAAACGAATCACGCGCCGTCCATCCGGTAGCGTTTTTAGAACTTCAACCTCCGGCGGCGTCATGTCCGGTTGCGGCGTGACTAATCGCAGCCTCATGCCCGGTTTTAATTTTTTAGACGGTTTGCCAATGGCCAGCCAGTGAAGGGGCGAGGTTTCTTCGAGTAGAAAAATTTCCACCGCGCCTTGCTCGGCGGGAAGGCGCGCGGGGATGACTTTGCTTTTGTTCAAGATGAGCAAATCCTCCGCGCCGAGCCATCGGCCTAAGTCTTTAAAGAGCGCGTGTTCGATGGTCGCAGAGTCCCGATGAACCACCATCAGCCGCGCATGGTCGCGCGGTTCGGCGGGTTGCGTGGCGATGAGCCGTTCGGGCAATTCGTAAGAAAAGTCTTTCAGTGTCATGAGTGTGTTTTTTATGCCTCCCCTGCGCCCTAGATTGCTTCGTCGCTCGCGCTCCTCGCAATGACACGCTGCAATGCGTATAGCAATTGTCATTGCGAGCGAGGGAAGCGAAGCAATCTCCCATTTTCTGCGCGGGAGCGCAAAGAAAATGAGTATAATCGAGCAACAAAGAATCAAAAAGAAATCTTTAACTCTTTTGTTGAAAAGGTAAAAACGTGAAAAGATGAAAAGCGCGCGCGGTTTTACGTTAATTGAATTACTCGTCGCCATTACCATCATCACCATTTTAGCAGGGTTCTCCGTGCCGGCCATTTCCAAAGCATTGGAACGCGCTCATCAGGCCAACGACTTAAACAACATCCGGCAAGTGGCGAGCGTGTTGTTCATGGAAGCGAATGAGAACAACGGTTGGTTCCGTCGCAATTCAGACAGAGCGTCCACCAATAACGCCGCCAACGCAACGGAGATTTTCAGAGGGCTTTTGCAGGACCGCGCGCTCACTGACCCTAGCGTTCTCGCGGGGTTTGCCATCATGCCGTTTGAGGGAAACGATTACGATGGTTTGACGGCGAACAACGTGGCGTGGGCGTATTTTGCGGGCCTGTCCGTTTCCGATGACGACCGCCTGCCTTTATTGGTAAGTAAAGGAAACGCCACGGTGATCACTACTGGAACGCTGACGGGCGCGCTAACCGATGTGCAACTGACAGGCTCGCCCGCGTGGGGCAAAAAAGGCGTGATGATTGTTTATAAAGGCCAGAACATCGTGTTCAAAAAGGCAAAAGACGAAAAAATTCGTCTCGGCGCGGGCGTTGTTCCGATGGACGAAACGGCGGCGTTTTTGCAGCCGTAGTCCTTCCGTGTTGACTTGGTTTGCGAGAGTGCTAGCTTTAACCTTCCTTTATTAAAGAGGCGAATTTATGCAATCCACTTATCATCCATCTAAGAAACGGCGCAAGCGGCAGTTCGGTTTCCTTGCGCGCAAGCGCACGAAGAGCGGGCGCGCGATTTTAGCCAGACGCCGCGCCCAAGGGCGCAAGCGGCTTACTCCCAAGAAAACGGAGCGGAAATTTGCCCGACACACCCAAGCGTGACGAGAGGTTGCCGCGAAGCTCGATTTTAAGAGGACGCGCGCGTTTTGAAAAAGTTCGCAGGGAGGGCAAGCGTTGTCAGGGGCGTTTTCTCGTCTTGAATTGGTTGCTTGCCGACGCGCGTCAGATGGCGGTGATTGTTCCGAAGGCTGTCGGCAATGCGGTTCAACGGAATGCTGTGAAAAGGAAAGCAAGAGAAGTGTATCGGCGGTTGCAAGGCGATTTGCCGCTTATGTTGCGATCTATTTGGATTGTTCGCAGGGCGGCGGATGTTTCTTACGAGGAAGTGAAGAGCGAAATGACGAGTCTTTATCGAAAAGCGGGATTTTTAATACAGTGAATATGAGAACGATTTTTATCGGCATGATTCGGGGTTACCAAGCGGCAGGCAAGGCGCTGAAGTTTTTGTTAGTTGGTCAAACGTGCGCGTGCTGCCGTTTTACGCCGAGTTGTTCTGAATATGCCGTTGGAGCCATCGCCGCGCACGGTGTGTGGCGGGGAATTTTTCTGGCGTTGAAACGTTTGCTTCGTTGCCATCCGTGGGGCGGTTGGGGGTATGATCCCGTGCCGTCGGCGGAAGTGCGCCAACAAAGGGGAGGGTGTCGTGGATAGGACATCTTGGCTCGCCATTGTTCTTTGCTTGTTGGTGTTGTTTTTTTATCAACCCATCATCCATCATTTTTACCCGCCCCCGCCTCCATCGGTTTCTGAAAAGCCGAGCCAGCCGACTTGGCTGCCGCAGTCTTCGACAACCGAACCAAGCGAAACGCCGTCGCTTCAACCTCGAGCCGACGAAATCAAGCGCGAGCCGAATCTTCCTGAAGAGCGCGTCGTCACGTTGGAAAATAATTTCATTAAGGCGGAATTTTCTTCTTACGGCGGCGCGGCGCGGAGCGTCACGCTAAAATTGCATGAGGCGGAGAAGGGCGAGCGCGTCATTTTGAACAAAGGCGTTGAGACGCCGTTGCTGAATCTCACGGGTTGGACGGGGGATTGGACGCTGGTGAATTACGATCTCGCGCAGGCGGATGAACGCTCCGTCACGTTCACGCGCCCGTTGCATTTTGACAAAACCGGCGATGGCGGCGCGGATCTTTTTTTAACGCGCCGTTATACGCTGGAAAAAAATTATTCCGTTAAGCTGGAAGAAAAGGTGGAAAATCGCGGCGCGCAGCCTTTTGAGACTCCTTCTTATTGGCTTCAAGCGGGCGTCGGCGCGCCGCTTCTTTCTCAAGACGATGGCCACCGTTACTTGAGCGGCGCATGGATGTCTTCGGAAGGGAAATACCATTCTCAATCGATCTCTGTTTTTGACGAGGGCGGTTTTTTGCTTTGGAAGACGCATGGCAAGCCTTTTGTGGAGAGCGATCCCAAGGAACGTCTTTATTGGGCGTCGGCAAAGAGCCAGTTTTTCGCCATTATTTTGTCTTCTTTAACCGAGCCTGCGCTACGGGCGGATTTGCGCAAAGTCGGTCTCACGCAGTTTCACTCCAAGGGCAATCGTTTGCCCGAAGGCGTGCAGACGCGGATCGAGATGCCGGGGTTTGAAGTTCCAGCGGGCGGCGCGGTCACGCGCGAGTTTAATCTTTACGTCGGCCCGAAGCAGGACGCCCTTTTGCGCGCGCTGCCTTTTGAGCAGAGCAAGGTGATGGAGTTCGGCTGGCTGGGATTTATCAGCAGGCCGCTTTTAATTGTGATGAACCTGATTCACGACTTTGTGCCTAATTACGGCCTCGCCATCATCATTATTACGATTTTGCTCAAAGCGCTTCTTTGGGTTCCTCAAACGCGCGCCAATCAAAGCATGAGAAAGATGCAGCTTCTTTCGCCCAAATTAAAAACGTTGCAGGAAAAATACAAAGACCAGCCGCAGAAATTGCAGGAAGAAATGATGCGGCTTTACAAAGATTACGGCGTCAATCCCGTCGGCGGCTGCCTTCCGCTTCTTGTGCAGATGCCTATTTTCATCGGTTTTTATTACATGCTGCTTAGCGCGGTGGAGCTGCGCCACGCTTCTTTTCTTTGGATACACGACCTTGCCCAGCCGGACACTGTGGCGCGTTTGCCGCTTTTAGGCTGGCAAATCCCGATCAATCCCATGCCTTTGCTCATGGGCGCGACGATGTTTTGGTCCATGAACCTCACGCCGCAGCCGAAGGGCGTGGATAATCCATCCGCCAAGATGATGAAATTCATGCCGCTGTTTATTTTATGGATTTGTTATAATTTCAGCGCGGCGCTTTCTCTTTATTGGACAGTTCAGAATTTACTTTCTGTCGTTCAGATGTATTACAATCTCAAGCAACCGCCTCCGGCGTTGGAAAAAGTCGCTCATCAACCCGTCCAGCACGGCAGCTTGATGGGGTTCCGGGACGCGAAGGCTATCAAGGAGGAGTGGAAGGCAAGGAAGAAGGGGAAAAAGTAAGAATTGCTTATGAACGACGCGGAGAAAGAAACGAAAAAAACAAGTTATTCCCCGCGCGAAACGTTGGAGATGATGCTGGGCCATCTCGGCTTTGTTTTTGAAATCACCGAAGAACAGCGCGTCACGGGGCCTGCGCTGCATATTCACATGCGCAACCCCGCGCGTCTCATCGGGCGCGATGGCAAGACGCTGGACGAGCTTCAATACTTATTCAATCGTCTGCTGCCTTTGCGCGAGCAAGAGACGCCGCATGTGGTTCTCGACGTGGAAGGTTACCGCCTTCATCAACAAAGCGAGCTGATCAAACACGTCAAACATTGCATGAAGGAAGCGCATCAAACGGGCAAGCCCGTGCATTTGCCGCCGTTGAATTCGTTCGACCGCCGCATCGTGCACATGACTTGCCAAGAAGACGCTGAATTGGAAACCATCAGTCCCAACGAACCAGCGCGTTTAAAAAGCGTTACGATTCAGTTGAAGAAAAAGCAAGAATCCGCGCCCGATAAAGGCTAGTTTTGTCCGGCGGTTATTTAACCGTTTTCTTTTGTTGAACAGGCTGCACGATAGTCAAAACGAAGTTCGGCGTGGAAAAGTAGCGCGCGGCGGCGGCGTTGATTTGTTCCGGCGTCAAGGCTTGGATTTGCTTGATCATCTCTTCTTCAAAATGCGCGCCGAGGCCGTATAGCTCATTCAGAGCGGCGCGGTAGGCGACGGATGCCGCGCTTTGATTGGTGAGGAGGCGTTGGCCGACGAGCTTAGCTTGGGCGCGGCTGATTTCTTCAGGCGAGAGTCCTTTCCCAACAATCAACCGTATCTCATCCAGAATTTCCGTTTTTGCTTTTTCAGAATTTTGCGGCGCGACGCCGGCGTAAAATACAAAGTAGCCGCGATGCAGGCCGATCATTTGGCTGCTGCCGACGAAATAGGCGAGGGATTGTTTTTCGCGGATGCGGATGAAAAAAGGCGAGCCGAGGTCGGAAAACGCTTCGTCCAAGACTTCCAACGCGGGGCGGTCTTTATTGTCCATTTCAACGCCCGGATAGGCGATTTGGACGATGGCTTGTTCTTTAGGCGTTGGAATGGTTTGAGAGATGTTTTTTTCAGGAAACGCGACGGGTTCAGGCTGGCGCGGTTTGTCGCCTTTGGGCAGAGCCTCGAAATGTTTATTAAGAAGCTGCGTCATTTTTTCAGGATCGAAACTGCCGCCGACAAAGAGCGTCACGTTGCCGGAGTTCATGAGTTGGCGATGATACGCCGCGATGTCTGCGCGTTGGATGGAAGAAAGCGTTGTTTCCGAGCCGAGCGGATTCATCGCGTAAGGATGTTTCCCGAAAATAGCTTGGCGCGTGGCGTTGCGCGCGAGGATCGTGGGCTGGTCGGCTTCGATTTTTAAGTCGGCAAGCTGTTTGGCTTTTTC
>JAZDII010000068.1:0-12812 GCA_043805085.1 bacterium | reverse complement strand
TGCGTCATTGCGATTGGGCGAAGTTCGCTTGCGGTTTGTTATTGCATGCGGAAATGGAAGAGATGCTCGCCAGCGCGCGCAGTTTTGTCATCGAGACCACTCCGAAAGTTGAAGAAGGCACAGACGCCAAGGAGAAGCAGTCTCTATGATACGCTTTGCTCATCCGGCTTTTCTGTGGCTTTTGGCTTTGCTGCCTTTACTGGCTTTGTGGCGCGGGCGAAAAGGGGAATCCGTCGCGGTGGAATATTCCAGCGCGGACATCGTGCGCCAAGTCGCGCGAAAGCGAAAAAACAATCCCGGCGCATGGTTAAGCGCGTTGCGTTTGCTGGCCCTCTCGCTAGGAATTATCGCTCTTGCGAGGCCGCAACTCGGTCGCAGCACGACGGAGGTGCAATCCAGCGGCATTGACTTGATTTTGGCCGTGGACGTTTCCGGTTCGATGGAGGCGATGGATTTTAAGCTCAACAACCAACCGACGAGCCGCGTAGAAGTGGTGAAGTCCGTCGTTGCGCAATTTATCAAAGATCGTCCCAGTGACCGCATTTCTTTGCTGGCTTTCGCTGGGAGGCCTTACTTGGTCAGTCCGTTGACGCTGGATCATGATTGGCTGTTGCAAAATCTGGATCGCATGCGCATCGGCGTGGTGGAAGATGGCACGGCGATTGGCTCTGTCATTGCCAGCAGCGTCAATCGTTTGCGCGATCAGAACGCCAAGTCCCGCGTCGTCATTTTGTTGACCGACGGCATTAACAACGCCGGCAAAGTCGCTCCGCTGACCGCCGCCGACGCCGCGCGCGCGATGGGCATCCGCATTTATACCATCGGCGCGGGCACGGAAGGCAAGGCGCCTATTCCCGTTGTGGACATGTTCGGCAGAAAACGTCTGGCATGGGCGCAGGTGGATATTGACGAAGAGACGCTGCGCAAAATCGCCGACGCGACCGGCGGCCATTATTTCCGGGCAATGGACACGGATTCCTTGCGCGCGATTTACCGCGAGATTGATCAGATGGAAAAAACTACACGGACGATGAAAAAGTTTGAAAGCTTCCGCGAGTTGTTTGCCTTTGCCCTTGTGCCGTGCCTTTTCCTGCTGGGCGCGGAACTGGGGTTAGCCGCGACGTTCTGGAGGAGGTTGCCGTGAAGTTTGTTTATCTTTGGCTGTTCTTTATCGGCTTGCTGGCTTGCGCGGGCGCGGTGGGTGTATTTTACTGGCTCGACAGGCAAAACCGCCGCGCGCTTGAAAAATTCGCTTCGGCGCGTTTGCTGTCGCAATTGATTGCAAGCGTGTCGCAGCCCTTGCGCTGGTTGAAGCGCGTTTTGTTTGCGTTGGGTGTGTTGTTTCTTTTCATCGCGCTTGCGCGGCCTCAATGGGGATTTAAATGGGAGGAAGTGAAGCGGCAGGGCGTGGATGTTTTTTTTTGCCATGGATGTTTCCAAAAGCATGCTGGCGCAAGATGCGCAGCCGGATCGTCTCACGCGAGCCAAATTGGCTGTGACGGATTTTATGAGCCGGTTGGAGGGCGATCGCACAGGGTTGATTGCTTTCGCCGGAACGGCTTTTTTGCAATGCCCGCTCACGTTGGATTACGACGCTTTTCTGCAATCTTTAGACGCGCTGGATACGCAGACGATTCCTAAAGGCGGCACGAATCTCGCGGCGGCGATTAAGGAAGCAGAAGAGGCGATGAAAACGCTTTCCGCCAATCACAAAATTCTTGTGTTGATTACGGACGGCGAGGATTTGGAGGGGCAAGGCACAGCCGCCGCCAAGGAAGCGGCTAAAAACGGTTTGAAGATTTACACCGTCGGCGTCGGCGTTTCGTCGGGGGAAATTATTCCTGTGCCGGACGCCAGCGGCGGCGTGCAGTTCGTTCACGATAAGCAAGGCAACGTGGTCAAGTCTAAGTTGGATGAAGCCGGTTTGCGTCAACTGGCGAAGGCGACGGAGGGATTTTACACGCCCCTCGGTCAGCGCGGGGAGGGTTTGGATAAAGTGCGCGCTGAAGTTTTGAGGGTTTCTCCCAAGCAGGAATTGGCCTCCAAAATGCAGCGCGTTTCTCTGGAACGTTTTGAATGGCCGCTTGCGCTGGGGTTGGTCTTTTTGGTTTTAGAATTCCTTATCGGCGACAGAAAATTTTTGACTCAAATTAAAGCCGCTTTGCCGAGACGCATCAATAAAGGCGCGGCGGCGGTTCTTTCATTGGTGATGATGGGAACGGTTTCCTCGCAAGCTTCTGTCAGAAAAGCGGAGCGGCTTTACGAGCAGAAAAAATTCTCTGCGGCAACCGAAGAATACGGTAAAGAAGCGGCAAAGAAGCCGAATTTATCAACGCTGCAATTCAATCTGGGAGCGGCTTCTTACAAAGACGGGCAATTTTCAAAAGCGGCGGAAGCGTTTCAAAAAGCGCTCAACACAAACGATGTTTCTTTGCAGCAGCAAGCTTATTACAACCTTGGCAACGCTCAATACCGCCTCGGCCAGCAGGCGGAAAAAGAAAGTCCGCCGCAAACGATTCAGGCGTGGCAGCAGTCCGTCCAATCCTACGAAGCGGCGTTGCACTTAAAGCCGGAGGATAAGGACGCGAAGTTTAATTCCGAACTTGTTAAAAAGAAATTGGATAAACTCCAAAAAGAACAGAAGGAGCAGCAAGACCAACAGGAAAAAAATCAGCAGGAGCAGCAAAATTCTTCCAACCAACAAAATCAGCAGCCATCACAGGAGAAGCAACAGAGCCAGTCGGAACAACAAGAGCAAAAAAATTCGCAAGACAAAAAGCCTGAAAAGGGGCACAATAATCAAGAAGAACCAAGGCAAGCCCAAAGTAGCGAAAAAAAAGAACGGCAGCCTAGCGGGGCCGAGCAACAGGCCGATGAGGCGGAGGCGCGCCGTCAACCGGGACAGATGACGAAAGAAGAGGCAAAAAATTTGCTCGACGCGCTTAAAGAGGAGGACGCCAAGCCTTCTACGGGCGAGTTGAATCGTTCTTCTGTTCCCATGGATGAAGTAGAAAGGGATTGGTGAAAATATGAAAACAACGCACATATTTCTTGCTGCTATTTGTTTGGCGGCTGTGGCGGAGGCGCAGGCGGCAAACCCGGTTTCCGTCCATGCTGTTTTAGACCCACCGCAAATCGCTTTGGGTGAAGAAAGCCGCCTGAAGCTTGTGATTAACGCGCCGAGCGACGCCGAAAACATTTGCGTTCCGCGTGTGCAAGGATTGGAACTGACGTATATTGGCGCGGGCCGTTCGAGCCGCATGTCTATCGTGAACGGCGTGACTTCTTCAGAATCCTCTTTCACCCACAGTTACTCCGTCACAGCGCTTCAAACCGGCGAGTTCACGATACCGATGTTCATCGTTCGCGTGGACGGAAAACTTTACCAAAGCGATCCGATGACGTTGCGAGTTCTTTCCTCTTCAGCGCAGGCTGCCGCGCCGCTTCTTTCCAGCGTTCCCAGCGCAACCGCGCCTGCCAAAGTGGACAGTCGTTTGGCTTTTGTTCAACTCATTATTCCTAAAGAGAAGCTTTATGTCGGGGAAAAAACGCTCATCCAAGTGAAGGCTTATTTCCTTGCCGGCCAGAGGGCAACCTATGCGCCGCCTTCAGTGGACACGGACGCTTTTGCCGTGAGCGATTTCAACGAACAACCTTCCAAAACTCAAGAGACAGTTCAAGGCAGCAGCTACACGGTCTTGACATGGAACTCTGCTCTTACCGCCATCAAAGCAGGTAGGTATCCAGTGGACGTCAAGTTAAACTGCGTTGTTCTGTTGAACCGCCGACGGAGCGGGCTTTTGGATGATTCGAACAGCCTTTTCTTTAACGATCCTTTCTTCCATCGTCCTTCCTTGCTTAGCAGCTTTTTTAGCAACGTAGAACAAAGGGAACTGCAATTAACAAGTCAGCAACAGTGGGTGGAAGCCGCGCCTTTGCCGGAGGTCGGCAAACCCGCCCAATTTTCAGGCGCGGTGGGGCATTTTCAAATTCAAACTTCTGCGCGCCCGACCCAAGTCAACCTTGGCGATCCCGTTACTTTAAAAATCATCGTTCAGGGCAAAGGCAATTTTGATCGCGTCACGACAGTAGATGCGATTTCTTCGGAGGGATGGAAAACTTATCCACCTCGAGCAAAATTTTCACCGACGGACGCCGTCGGGTATGAGGGAAGCAAGGTGTTGGAACAAGTTTTCGCGCCTCAAAAAGCCGATTTAAAAACCCTGCCGCAAATTCAATTGACCTATTTTGATCCTGAAACGGGACGGTACGAAACCATCTCCGCCTCGCCCATTCCTATCAGCGTGACGATGGCAAGCGGCGTTCAACCGTTGCCAGAAGCAACCGCATCTTCTATCGCTCCTTCTTCTCCGCCCTCTTCTGTTGCGCCTCCACAGCCTGAAGAGCCTTCCTCTCTCAAGCAAACGCCGCCCAAGGAGGAAAGTCGGGTAGTGGATTTCGCGCCGAACAAGATTAACCTTGGACGTTTGGAGCCGACGTTAAAGCCTATCGCTTGGAATAATTGGTTTCTTGCTGTGCAAGGCGGATTGTTGCTGGCGCTTGTGGTGTTGAGCCTTGCCGCCGGTCGTCAACAAGGGCGGGCAAATGATCCGGATCACGTCCGCCTTTCGACGGCAAACAAGAACATTAAAACTCAACTCGAGTTGATGGCGCAAGCGAAAGATAGAAACGATGCCGTGGCGTTCTTCGCCGCCGCACGCCGCGCGTTGCAAGAGAGGTTGGGGGAGAAATGGAAAATGGAACCCACCGTTATTACGATAGCAGACGTGAACGAAAGAATGGAGACGCATCATCCCACGAACGCTATTTTTGCCATGGCGGATTCCGTGGTTTATGCGGGCAAAGCAGGCAGTGACGTGTCATTGGAGGGATGGGAGGACACGGTTTTGAAAGAATTGAAACGATTGGAGAACGAATCATGAAAACGCACGGAATGATTATGGGGATTGTCGTTGGAAGCGCGCTGGGATTTGCGCAAACATGGGCCGCCGACCTTTCTGGAAAGACTGCTGATTTACCGAAACGACCGACCGCCAACTTATCGGGGCGGGCCGCTACGCCATCACCGGAACTGGTGCGCGCCAGCAAAACGTTTGAACGGGGTAATCAAGCTTTCGGCGAAAGTCGTTACAAGGACGCGATACAAAGCTACAAAGCCATCCTTAAAGAAGACGGCGTTTTTGCGCATGTGCTTTTTAATTTAGCCAATGCTCAATACCGCGACGGCCAAATCGGCGAGGCGATACTCAACCTCGAACGCGCAAGGGTTCTGCGCCCGCGCGACCCTGACATCGTCGCTAATTTGAGCGTTATTCGTAAGGCCGCCTCTCTTTTCCCTCCTAAAAACGAGCCGTGGTTCAAAGCCGCGAGTTTTTTGAGTTGGAACGAATGGGCGTGGTTGGCTTGCGGCGCGTTGGGAATGGTTTGTTTTTTCACTTTGCTTCGCGTGATGCAACCGAGTTGGAGTTTTGCATTTTTTAATTTTATTTTGATTCTCGTTTGGCTTTCAGCTCTTGCCAGTATGGCGGGGTTATGGACGACGCGCCACCGCGCCGTTGTCACTGCCAAAGAAGCGACCACCCGTATATCGCCTTTTGAAACAGCCGCCGCGGCCTTTCCCGTTCAAGAAGGGGAAGTCGTCACCGCGCAAGCTGTTCACGAAAATTATATTCTTGTTAGCAATCGTCTCGGCAAAATCGCTTGGCTGCCGCGCGAGCAAGCGGAGATTATTATTTCTTCCCCGTCTCAAACGCAGTGAGCCTTAACTGCCCGCACGCGGCTTCGATTTCATTGCCTTTTTCACGGCGCATGGTGACGGCGATGCGGCGCTTTTGAAGCGCGTCGGCAAAGGCGCGGACGGTTTTTTCAGAAGGCCGTTTCCAAGGTAAATCTTTCACCGGATTGTAAGGAATGAGATTCACCTTGGCACGGAGTTTATGCGCGTGCTCGGCGAGCAGCGCGGCTTCGCTTAGCATGTCATTGACGCCTTCAATCAAAATATATTCCAACGTGATTTTTTGGCTTTTTTTAGAAACGTAATCAAGGCAAGCGTCCATCAACGTTTTCATCGGATACTTTTTATTGATGGGCATGATTTGATTGCGCACAGCGTCAGAGCCTGCATGAAGAGAGACGGCGAGGCGCACTTGGCGCGGTTGCTCGGCGAGCTGGGTGATTTGCGGCGCGAGGCCGCATGTGGAAATCGTGATGTGCCGCGCGCCAATGTTTAAGCCCAACGGCGCGTTAATGATTTCCAACGCAATCATCAAATTCTTAAAATTCGCCAACGGCTCGCCCATGCCCATGAAGACAAGGTTGTTAATTTTTCCACCGCTCTGTCGTTCCGTCTCGATGATTTGCGCGACCATTTCCGCCGGCGACAAATTGCGTTGCAGCCCCTGTAATCCGCTTGCGCAAAATTTGCAGCCGTGAGCGCAGCCGACTTGCGTCGAGACGCAAAGCGTGCGGCGGTCGGACTTTTCGCCGTAAAGCGCGGGCGAGGCGGGAATCAGCACGCTCTCGATAAAATCGCCTTGCTTCAATTTCCATAAATACTTCCGCGTCGCGTTTACCGTTCCTTGGACGCGCTCGCAATCCAAAACGTGAAGTTCGTAAAGCGAAGTCAAATGCCGCCGCCATTCGATCGGCAGGTTCGACATTTCTTCGAAGGATTGCGCCCGCTCGGCAAAGACCCATTGGCAGATTTGCGCTCTTCGATAAGCTGCGCCGTCCGGCAAACGCCATTGCGCGGGTAGTTCGTCCAATAAAAAAGCGCGGTTCATCTAGCGCGTTATTCTAACAATGCGCGCCACGCCGCGCCAAGATGTTCAATGACATCCGAGGCAATGATGCTTTGCTCGGAAGCCGCACGCGCGGCTATGTCCGCCGCTAAGCCATGCCAGAACACGCCCAGCCGCGCCGCGTCCCATGGCGCGTAGCTTTGGGCGAGCAAGCTGCCCAGCATTCCTGCCAGCGCGTCGCCCATGCCCGCCGTAGCCATGCCGGGATTGCCGGAGCCGTTGAAAGAAAGAGGACGATTTTGTTCCGCGACGACAGTGTGCGGGCCTTTCAACACGAGAACGCCGCGATGTTTTTGTGTCCAATCGGCGGCGCTTTTCGCGCGGTTATCTTTTGTGCCGCATAGGCGCTCCATTTCACCCGTGTGAGGCGTGAGGATGAACGGCGCGGAAATCTGTTCGAGTTGTTCCAAGTTTGTTGAAAGAAAATAAAGCGCGTCGGCGTCAAAGACGGCAGGTTGTTTTAAGCGGTGAAGAGTGTCAAAGAAACGGTTACGCGTTGTGTCGTCGCGGCCCAAGCCGGGGCCGATGACGCAGGCGTGGCATTCAAAAAAATCATCCGACAACGGCGCGTTGGTTGGCGCGGCGCGCGTGATGATTTCCGGCGTTTGAACGGCGGCAAAAAGCTCCGGCGGCAGATAAAGCTTTACCAGCCCTGCTCCCCCGCGCAAAGCGGCTCGCGCGGCCAACTCCGCTGCGCCCAACATGCCGACAGACCCCGCCCAAATGTTGACGCGGCCTCTGGAGTGTTTGTGGATGCCGATAGGCAGACGCCGCGCAAGCGTTGCGACGACTTCTTTCGTCATCCATTCTTGATTTGTAGGAAGAAAAGGCAGTTGGGGCAGGGGAACGGTTTCGATTTTTCCGACGAAGGGCAGAGCCGCGTCCGCTACGCAACCTTGTTTCACCGCGCCGATGGCGCAGGTAATGTCGGCTTGGAAAGCAACTTCATCCGGCTTCCCCGTGTCGGGATCAAGACCGGAGGGCAAATCAATGCTCACATAAACGTCGCGGTTCTTTTTTTGAATGCGGCACCATTCCAACATTTCGCGCATCACGCCGCCGATTGCGCCCTTTGCGCCGAGGCCGAGCAGCGCGTCAATGACAAGCTTGGGGTGATGAATTTCTTCGGGCTGCGCGGGCCAAGTCGCCGCGCCTTGGAGAAATGCGCCTAAGTGAGGGAGCGGGTGCGGCGCGCGCTCGCGCGGCGGATGAGTTAGAAAAACTTCCACGGGCCAGCCGCGCTTTTCCAGTTCATAAGCCAGCGCCAAGCCGTCGTTGCCGTTATTGCCCTTGCCGCAGAGAACAATCGTCGGGCGCGGATGTGGAACCGCTTCTTGAATGATGCGCAGACACCCCGCGACGGCTGTTTCCATCAAATCCGCTACGGAAACGCCCGAAGCGACAGCCGTTTTTTCCCATTCCCGCATTTGAGTTGAGGTGAGGACGTTCATGTTTGTTCTATTAAAATACAGCAGGCGGCGGTGTGTTCGCTTGTGTGTGTGAGCGTGAGCAAGGCGCGCGTGACGCCGCGTTCTTCCGCCAGCGTTTTGCCTTTGCCGTGAAAAACCAAAAGAGGTTCATTGCGCGAACCCTTGCGCACTTCCATATCCAGCCAGCCGAGATGCTCGCCGATGCCCGTGCCGAAGGCCTTGCTGACTGCTTCCTTCGCGGCAAAACGCGCGGCGAGGTGAACGGAGGCGTTTTTGTTGGCCATGCAATATGCAAGTTCATCAGGCAGCCAAATGCGGTCAAGAAAACGTTGGCCGTGCTTTTCCACCGCATCGGCAATGCGACTTGTTTGCGTCAAATCCAGTCCAATCCCAAGAACACGTTCACCCATGATAATCTTTCATTAACGCCAGCATTTCTTCGACAGCCTGCCGAAGGCCGACTATGATGGCGCGGCTGATGATGGAATGGCCGATGTTAAGCGTGTGCAAATGCGGGACGCGTAGAAGAAATGGAAGGTTTTGATAATTTAACCCGTGACCCGCGTTGACTTGAAGACCGAGTTGATGCGCCAGCCTCGCCGTTTCTTCCAACTGCCGCAGGCAAAATTCGCGTTCTTTATTGGAAGCCGCGTTGGCGAAACGGCCTGTGTGGAGTTCGACGCAAGGAGCTTCCATTCGCGCTGCGCATTTGATTTGCTCCGGCTCGGGATCGAGGAAGAGACTCGCGCGGACGCCGGCTTGTTTGAGCCGCTTGAGACAAGCGGAAATTTCTTTTTCAAATCGCAGGGCGTTTAAACCTCCCTCCGTTGTTACTTCCCTTCTGTTTTCAGGAACAAGGCACGCTTCCTGCGGCTGGAGCTGAACGACGAAGACGGCCATCACTTCCGTCACGGCCATCTCTAAATTAAGCGGAACGGATAATTCTTTTTTGAGGCGGTCTATATCATCTTCTTGCATGTGCCGACGGTCTTCGCGCAAGTGAGCGGTGATCGAATGCGCGCCCGCTTCCACGCAAACGCGAGCGGCGGCTACGGGATCGGGTTCAGGCGTCACGCCTTCGCCAGTCATTGCGTGGCGGTAACGCGCCTCGCGCAGCGTGGCCGCGTGATCAATGTTGACGCCCAGTTGAAGCATAGCCGCATTATCGCCGCATCGCCGCTTTACAAGCGAGCCTAAATCTTTCATGTTTTTGCCATGAAATGCAAAATTGCCGTGTTGAGCGGGGATGGCATCGGCCCTGAAGTCATGTCTGCCGCGCTGTGCGTTCTCGAAGCTGTCGGGAAGAAATTCAAGCTGGAGTTTGATTTTCACGAAGCGTTGGTCGGCGGCGTTGCCATTGATAAGAAAGGCAAAGCGTTGCCCGAGGAAACCGTCGAACTTTGCCGCGGTTGCGACGCCATTTTGTTCGGCTCCGTTGGCGGGCCGAAATGGGAAAATCTTCCGCCGAACGAACAGCCGGAGCGCGCCGCGTTGTTGCCCTTGCGAAAAATCTTCGGCCTTTTCGCCAACTTGCGTCCGGTGGTTTGTTATCCTGAGCTTGTCGCTTCTTCGCCTATCAAAACCAACATCATTCCCCAAGGGTTCGATGTGTTGGTGGTGCGAGAATTGACCGGCGGCATTTACTTCGGCCAGCCTAAGAAGACGGAAAAAACCGAGAGCGGCGAGCGCGCTGTGGACACGCTCGTTTATGAGACGCGCGAGATTGAAAGAATCGGCCGGCTCGCTTTTCAAGCCGCCCGCGCGCGCCGACGTAAGCTCACGCTAGTGGATAAGGCCAACGTGCTTGAGAGCAGCCTTCTTTGGCGCAAAACGGTGAAGCGGCTGGCCGGCGATTATTCCGACATCGCGCTTGATTTCATGTATGTGGACAACGCGGCAATGCAGCTTGTTCGCAATCCCGCTCAATTTGATGTCATGCTCTGCGAAAATATGTTCGGCGATATTTTAAGCGATGAAGCCGCCGCTGTGGCGGGCTCTCTTGGCTTGCTCCCCAGCGCGTCCCTTGCGGAAAGCTCCTTCGGTCTCTATGAACCGGCGGGCGGCTCTGCTCCTGACATCGCGGGCAAGGGCATCGCCAATCCCATCGCGCAAATCCTCTCCGCCGCGTTGATGTTAGAATACAGCTTTCGCCAGACAGAAGTTGCGCGCGCCATTCGTGCCGCCGTTCAAACCGTCTTGCGCGAGGGCTATCGCACAGGGGACATTTTTACCGGCGAAGGCCGCAAGGTTGGAACGGAAGAGATGGGGCGAGCGATTGCGGATAAGGTTTAAGGCGCGGATGGCAGGTGGATTGAATCCAAGGGAACCTGTTTTTTAACCAGCAACCAGCCGAAAGAAACCGGTTGGTTGATTTTTGCCGTATAAATAGCAACGGGAGAAGGTTGCTTCTGATTATAGCGCGGGCTCCACCAGCCTTGGATAGAAGGGTTTTCTTGGCCGCGCACGATTTCCAATTTCCACGGCAAATCACCAATAGGCAACAGTCGCAGCCCGCTTGTTTTTTCTTCAATGGCCGTTCCATTTTCTTTTAAAACGCAGTCGGGATGAAAGTGCCAGAGGACGGTGATTTCATGAGGGCGGGAAGAGGTGATTTCGTCCATGATGAACCAGTATTTATCCCGCGTGTAAAAGACAGAGCGTTTGTGAGCGACGCGTTCCAGCCAGCGGCAGCGGAGTTGCGTTTGCGCCGTGGCAAAGTCCGCTTGCGGAAAACTCTGGAGCATGGCGTCCGTCGGTTGTTGAGAAACGTCAGGTTCTATCGCCTTGCGTTCGCCGTCAATGAGAACGACATTGTGGCTTGCCGCGCCTGTAAAATAGCTCCTCCAGCGTCCTTTGCGATATGTGTAACGGCCCGCGTCCACGAGAACGTCGCGGCCTTCCGTGAAAAGGGAGACATGCAGTTTGTCATTGTGTTGGTGCGCGCTGCCGCGCGGGCCGGCGTCAAAAAAAAGCCAGTCATTGTTTCCCTTATTGCGCAAAATAATCTGCCCCGCCCAAGGTAAGAGAACGGAAGGAATTTTAGAATCCTCGGGATTTTTTAAATTTTTGAGCGTCAGCCAAGATGGCCATCCGCGCTTGGCCGCGGCTTCGGCAAGATAAGCATCGTTATTTTCTTCATCTGCGTCGTTGTTGAGGGGACCGAAGCCATTCGGCTTTTGAACAAGAAAGACGGCGTCCCAGAGTTTTTTGGCACGCAAGCGAAATTCCTTTTCAGCCGGATGTTGCGCTTGAGCGAGCAAGGAGGCCATGTTGTCGAAGTGGCGAGCAACGACGATTTGGTAATGGTTCGAAAGTTCTTGGTGCGCGCCGTCGGGGTAAATTCGCGCGGCGAATTCGCGCCGCATTGTATCCACGGCATAGTCCAACCACTTTGGCGCGTCTTTAAATTCAGGCCAATAAACCGCCGCCGAGGCAAGGCCGAGCATTTCCGCGTTGAGATGATTGCCGCCCCGCGCGTGATGTTTCATGCAGAAATCCGCTTGGCGCGCGACGCTCTCCAACATTGCCAACCGCGTCTCGTCCTTAAACTCGCGCGCTTGTTGAAAACCGTAGAAAGCCTGCGGCCATGAATCGGAGAGCCGTCGTCCTACTTCCATGGAACGCCACGAAGCAGAAAAGCTTGGCAAAATCCAAGGTGGCGAGGGATTTGATGCGACCCAATCTTTAACAAGGCGATCAAAACACGCGGCATACTCGCTGTTGCCTGTGGCGCGCCATGCGGAGAGAAGATCGAGAAAATAACCGTGCCGATTCAGCATCCAAGCCCACTCGCGGTCGTGTTGAGGGCCGCGCTGTTTCCAATCCAAAAGACCATTGCCCTTGCGCGGTTGCTTTGCTGTGACATCTTGCAGCGTGAATTCATCGCGCAAGAGACGATCTGCCGCCGCATCGCGTTTTTCGCTAGGCGCGGCAGGCGCGGCGTTCAATTCAGAAAAACGCTTGCGGTAATAATCGAGCAAAAGAGGCTCCGCTTCTTTCTCTTTTTTTTGCGCCACTGCTTGAGCTGTTGCTTCCAAGCCCGGATGGTTAAGATTGATCTGATTAAAAAGAGATTGGGACGAAGAGGCGTTGGATATTTCAACGCAAAAGCAAATGGCTAGAACTGAAAAGAGACAACGCACAGAAAAAATAAAGAGAATCAACGACCCTTTTTATGCCTGGTATGGTGTGTGGTATGTTCCGAAGAGTCTATGTTTTTAGATAATAAAAGGGATTTTTTTCTCTTCTTTTCTTCTTTCTTCCTTTTTTCTTTAGCAATAAAGACTTTTACGGTTTTTAGAGCCCTTTGCGCTTCCAAAGCTTCTTGTTTTTTTTGACGCACCCATTCTTTGACTTTTTGAAAGTCTTTCCAGATTTTTTCTTCGCCGCGCAAAAATCTGTTAACATCATCTATGAAAACTGACAGTTTTTTGGCGCGCTTAGCTGTTCTAGCTTGAAGAGATGGTTGCGCGCGGTTAACAACGAAACAAATTTCTGGCTTAGCAAGGTCGCTTGCTGGAAGATTTTTTAAACAGTTTTTTAATGAATCTTTTGACTTAAC
>JAZDII010000067.1:0-10604 GCA_043805085.1 bacterium | reverse complement strand
AAGAGCAGGATTTAGAAAAACTCTTTGGTTTGAATTTAAAGTGCGGCGAGGTGAATTTAAGAGTGATGGCACTGTTGGATGAGGCCAATACGGGAGCCTATGGACAGCCGGAGCCGACGCCTGTGCGGATTGATTCTGTGAAAGGCAAATGCATTCTTGTTTCGGGGCATGATTTAAGGGATTTGGGCGATCTTTTGGAGCAGACGAAGGGGAAGGGCATCAATATTTATACGCACGGCGAGATGTTGCCTTGTCACGGTTATCCTGAAATGAAGAAGCACAGGCATCTTGTCGGCAATTTTGGCGGCGCGTGGCAGGATCAGCGCGAGGAGTTTGATCAATTTCCCGGCGCGATTTTGATGACGACCAATTGCCTTCAAAAACCCAAAGAAACCTATGCCAATCGCTTGTTCACCAGCAGCGTGGTGGCTTGGCCGGGAGTCAGTCATATTTCCGACCGCGATTTTACGCCCGTGATTGAAGCAGCTCTCGCTGCGGAAGGATTTAAGGAAGACGGGTCGGGGAAGACGATCACCGTTGGGTTCGGTCATCACGCCGTGTTGAGTGTGGCGGATAAGGTCATTGAGGCTGTCAAGAACGGCGCGGTTAAGCATTTCTTTCTGATAGGCGGTTGCGATGGAGCGAAGTCTGGGCGGAATTATTACACTGCGTTTGCCCAAGCTGTGCCGAAGGATTGCATTATTCTCACCCTTGCTTGCGGCAAAAACAGATTCAACAAGCTTGAGTTTGGCGAAATCGGCGGTTTGCCGAGGTTGTTAGATTGCGGCCAGTGTAATGACACTTATTCGGCTATCAAGATTGCGGAAGCGTTGGCCGGCGCATTTAAGTGCGGCATCAATGATTTGCCGCTTTCTTTTATCATTTCGTGGTATGAGCAGAAGGCCGTTGCGGTGCTTTTGACGTTGCTTTATTTGGGTATCAAAAACATCCGTTTAGGGCCTGTGTTGCCGGCTTTTGCGACGCCGAATATGCTGAAGATTCTTGTTGAGAAATTTAATATTATGCCCATCACGACGGTTCAAGAGGACCTTGAACAATGCCTTGCTGTAACGAATCAGGATAACTGAAAAAAAGGCAAATCAATGAAGCAATGGTATGAGGCGTTATTCGAGAATTATGCAAATAAATATGATCAGGAGTGTTATGTCCAAGGAACACCGGGAGAATGCGATTTTATAGAAGAAGAATTAAATTATGATAAAGGGGCGCGAATCATTGATGTTGGGTGCGGCACAGGCAGGCATTCAATAGAATTATCAAAACGCGGTTATAGCGTTACAGGAATTGATTTGTCGGAATCTCAGCTTGCGAAGGCGAAAGAAAAAGCGAAGCAGGCGAATTTGAATATTGATTTTCAGAGGCACGACGCCCGCAATCTTCCTTTTAACTCAGAATTTGACGCCGCCATCATGCTTTGCGAAGGCGGGTTTTCTCTTATGGAAACAGATGAGATGAACTTTGAGATACTCAAGAACGCAACCAAAGCGCTGAAAGATAAAGGCAAATTTATTTTCACCACATTAAACGGATTGTTCCCGCTGTTTCATTCGGTCAAGGAATTTTATGAATCCACGGCCAAAGAAGGCAATTCCGCGTGTAAAGACTGCTCCTTTGACCTGATGACTTTCAGAGACCACAACACCGTCGTGTTCGAAGATGACGCGGGAAATAAAAAGGAATTAAAATGCAACGAACGCTATTATGTGCCTTGCGAAATCACATGGCTTTTAAAAACGTTGGGCTATAAAAAAGTAGATATTTTTGGAGCAAAACTTGGAGCATTCTCGAGAAAAGATAAATTAACTCCTGAAGATTTTGAAATGCTCGTCGTCGCAATAAAATAACGTTTCTGACCTCTTTATTAGCGACACCTTGCGAAATAAAAATGGAGGCGGCGGGGGTCGAACCCGCGTCCTTGAACAAAGGAACAACTGTTTCTACAAGCTTGTCGGCGCGATGGGTTGTCGGGCTTTTCCGTCGCGTCGCCGCCCGCCGGAAGGCCGTAGCCACCACATTGGTTCGTCTGCAATGGTCGGTCGCTCACCGCTGCAGCCGTCCGGCTAAAGTCGCCGTTGTCCCCCAGCCGGAGTCAGGGCAACGACGTCGGGCTTCTTTTAAGCCGCGAGTGCTAATTCGCCTTCGGCGAATACATTTCTGTCATTAGCATTTATTGTTTGAGTCGGGTGATTAACGAGGCCAACCAACTCTGTCCTCGGCTTGCCGCAGGCGTTTCGTTCTTCAAGTCGAAGCCAATACGCCCCCTTTTTAACAGGGTAAGTATGGCATATTTTTTGAAAAAGGCAAGTGGGGGAAAGCGAAGATTTTTCAGCGTTTTCGGTGGGCAATGTTTTAGAGTGAATGGTAAGTATGTTTTGTTTGCCCTTTTCCCGCAGGGAGGTTGCCGCGTCAACTTTTCGCTTGAAGCAAAAAGTCTCCTCGCAATGACGGTGTGGCGGGATGTTGTTGTGCGGTTCGCTGTTTTTGAAAAAATAAAGTTTTTTCGCCTAAACATCGAAGAATCGAGACGAAGGGGGCGAGCTCTTAATTTAGAATGATTTTTGGCGTTAAGGAATGTCCGCGCAGGAATTCTTCGGCGGTCATTTTCTTTTTTCCTTCGAGTTGGATTTCTTGGAGGAGGAGGCTGCCTTTGGCGGCGGCGATGAGGATGCCTTGGGGGTTGGTTTCGAGGATTTCACCGGCTTGGCCTTTGGTGTCGGGTTGCAGGGAGGCGGTGAAGATTTTGAGGAGTTTGCCGTCGGGCAGGCGCGTCCAAGCTGTCGGCCACGGGTTCATGGCGCGGATGTGGCGTTCGATTTCTTCCGCCGTTTTTTGCCAATTGATGTGACCGTCTTGTTTGGAGAGTTTTTTGAGGTAGGAGGCTTGGGTTTCGTCTTGGGGTTGGGGCGCGAGGCGGTTTTCTTGGAGGTCGTCCAAGGTTTGCAGGAGAGGTTGCGGCGCGAGTTGCGCGAGTTTTTGGCTTAACGAACCGGCGGTTTCATTGGGTGCGATGGGGACGGTTGCTTGGCGGAGAATATCGCCCGCATCCAGTTTTTCGATGACTTGCATGATAGTGATGCCTGTTGTGGCGTCGCCGTTCAAGATGGGCGCGTGGATGCAAGCCGCGCCGCGATATTTTGGCAGGAGAGAAGCATGGATGTTGATGCAGCCGTGTTTGGGGAGTTCCAAAATGGGCTGGCGTAAAATCTGGCCGTAGGCGCAGACGATTATGACGTCAGGTTGCAAAGCTTTCAACTTTGCCAAATAAACAGGGTCATTGATGTTCTCTGGCTGGCTAATAGGCAGGCCAAGCTCGCAAGCGGTTTGTTTAATAGGGGGTGGGAGAGATTGTTGATGTCGGCCTGCGGGTTTATCGGGTTGGGTGATGATTTCTAAAATTTCGATGGTCGGCGAGCGAGCCAACGCTTTTAAAGAGGGCGCGCCTATTTCTCCCGTGCCGGCAAATAAAGCGCGCATGAAGGCGGTTAATTTTCTTCTTCCGTGCCCAAGTCTTCGATGTGGTTTAAAATATCGCGCAAGACTTGGTAAGGATATTTTGTGGCGTTGATTTTGACTACGCGTTTGGAGCCGTAGTATTTGAGAATGGGAGAGGTTTCTTTTTCGTAAGCGTCCAGTCTGTTTTCGATGACCTCTTCGCTTGCGTCGTCGAGGCGGTTTTCTTTCAGCGCGCGGCGCAGGAGGCGGTTGATGAGTTCTTTGCGGTTGGCGCTGGAGAGGTGGAATACTTTGCGAACGAGGATAGTGTCTTCGAGAAGTTTGGCTTGAGCAAGGTTGCGCGGCAGGCCGTCGAGGACAAGGTGGTCAATATCCGGCTTGAAGCGTCCGAGGGCGGTGAGTTTGTCAATGTGCTCGCGCCATAGCCTCAAAGTGATTTCGTCCGGCACAAGCTCTCCGCGCCGGGAATACTCGATGAAAATCATGGCTACTTCCGAACGGAAATCCAGCGAGCGAAAAACTTCTCCGCATGCCACGTGGCAGAAACCGGGGATGCTGCCGAGGACTTTGCCTTGAGTGCCTTTGCCCGAACCGGGCGCGCCGACGAGGAGAAAACAACGATACTTCACTCGCAAGAGGTTGATGCAAAGGCGAGCGGGGCGCAAGCTAGTTTTATTTGCGCAGTGGCGCGAGAAGTCGTTCTTGCAAGGAGCGTGTGAGGCTGGTTTCGCTCACGGCGCAGTCGGCGTCTTCAATGGCGCGCATGACGCGTTCTTCATGCATGATCCAGCGATCTTTTTTGTAGATGGGATAGTGCTCGCGCCATTCGCGCGGGGTGAGGTTGATCGTCGCCAAGTTTGCTCCGGCGCGCAAGGCGCGGACATAGCCGTCGCTGCCTAAAAGATTCATCGCGCTGACGGCGGGGATGATGTAGCGCGGGTTGGCCAGCCGCAGCAGGGCGACGCAGTTGAGCGTGGTTTCGATGTTGCCGGCTTCGGCGTGGGCGTAAGGGGTGTCGCTGCCGGGGATGAAGGGGCTGATGCTTGCGCCTGCCAGAGGCAGTGAGGAAAGTAGCTTGAGGCTTTCCGTGAGCATCGCGGGCGTTTGAAGGGGGAGTCCCGCGATGATGCCGGAGGACACATGCCAGCCGGTTTGAGTGAGATGTTGAATGGCGGCCAGACGTTTTTCCAAGGAACCGGGCGCGCGCATTTTTTGGTAGTGTTCCGCGCTGCCTGTTTCAATTTTGATGATGTAATAATTTGCGCCCGCTTCCAGAAGTTCATCGTAAAGTTCGTAGTCCAAGGTCCCCAGACAAACGCCGATGCCGAGATTGGTTTCCCGTTTGATTTCCTGAATAAGCGGAAGGACAATTTCACGCACGGCCACGGGGTCTTCGCCTGCTTGGATGTTGATGTCCGTCACGCTCGACGGCAAGGATTCCAAAACAATACGGCGCAAAAGGTCTAACGGCAGGCGGAGGCGTTCTAAGGAACGGTTGTCGCGCCGCATGGCGCAGTAGCGGCAATTTTGACGGCAATAGTTGGAAATTTCCAACACGGCGCGGACGAAAACTTTTTTGCCGAACATTTTGTTGCGAACCGTTCCGGCTTTTTCGTGAAGTGCGGCTTGTTCTTGGCCTCGGCAAGCGAGGAGACGTTCATTCCACCAGCGCGCGTTCATTTGATTTAAGCGCAACACCATATCAAAATACTTCAAGAGGGCAAGAAAGGACACGGCTGGTAGTGGGTCAGTTTGAAACTTCAACTCTGCTGGGTACGAATCGCCTTGATATGTCATCTTGAAAAATAGCCATCTCTGCGCGTCATTGCGAGCCGAGCGTAGCGAGGCGTGGCAATCCTACAGGACGAAGACTGTCAGCAAAGCGAGCGCAACAAAGATCGCCACGCTCCTTTCAGTCGCTCGCGATGACGATAGACTTTTTTGTTCACTGTAAATCAATGACGAATAGTGAACGCCCATAAAAAAACTTCAAACTGACCCACTACCCACGGCTTGGGACGTGACAAACTCCTAAAGGATCCGGGGAGTTAAGATGGCCGTGGACGATGTGAGCTGCTTCACGGCAACCGCCATCGCATTGCAAAGACATAGCGCAGCCGGAGCATTCTCTGGGCAAGAAATCTTTGCATTTAAATTTCTGCCAATAGTTGGATTTGATGGCGGAGGGGATGTCTTGGTAAGAGCCAAGTTGAACGGGCGAGTGATTGCATGGTCTCACTCGGCCTGAAGGGTCAATGGCAAAAAAATCAACGCCGCCGGAACACAGAGTTCCTACTTTAAGCATTGTGTAATCTTTTTTGAGAATGCATTTAGGAAGCTCTGTGCCGACAGAACCCCGTGTCTTGGCGGTTTGGCAAACTTCTTCCGCCGTGTCGAGCATTTGAATCACTTCTTCTTCGCTTAAACATAATTCAGGGTGATTGATGCCTCTGCCGCCCAGTAAAAAACGATTTAATAAAAGTTGTTTGGCTCCGTGGATAAAGCCCAGAGAAATGGTTTCAAATAGTTCGGGCAGATTTTTTTTCGTGACGCAAATGCTGACGACGACATCGAGGCCGGCGTCCGAGAGTTGACGAATCGCGCGTAGAGCAAGCTCATGATTGCCGCCGTTGGTGAGGTCTTTGAAAGCGTTAATGCCGGGCAGGCTGACAATCATCGTGAAATGGTATTTTTTAAATAATTCCACCCAGCGGCTGTTCACGAGTCTGCCATTGGTGATTAAAGAAAATTCAAAATGTTTCTCTTGAGAGCCGATGAGGTTGTGTTGTTGGTCGAATGCGGGTGTTTGAATTTTTTTGGTGTGCGCGTAATGAATGATTTCTTCCAGTCCTTGTTTGAGAAGCGGTTCGCCTCCGGAAAAAGCGAGGCCTCTGACTTCATGGGCGACTAAACGATCAATGCAGTTTTTCCATTCTTCAATGGTGAGTTCACCGGATTTTTTGTAATCCCCTTTTGGGTTTTCCCATGGCACGGAACAAAAGAGGCACCGATGATTGCATTGGTAGGTCATTTCCAACACAGCTGTTTTGGGGACGGCGGCGTTGGGGAAGAGGCGATTTTTCATGTCATCCGAGACATGCTCAATCTAGGCGGATGTTTTTTCGACAAGCGGGGCAAAAGACGTGTTCCCGCAGATAATCGGCGCCTTTAACGATTTCTTCTTTTTCTTTTTCGATTTTTTGAAGAGGCAGCTTGTGATAAAGCCACCGGAACATATAGCAATCCGTTTTGTTTTTGATTTCCCATGAAAATTCTTTTCCGCAGCTTGAGCAGGCGACATGCGCTGTGATGGATTTGTTTTTACCTTTGCTGCAGGAGGCGCAAAGGCCCGATGAATCGAGAGAAATTTGGTAGGGAATGTCTGTTAAAGAGCGATTGAGATAGGAAAATTCATACGCGAGGTCGTATTCGCTGGAACCGGCGGCATAGGTTGTTTGCTGTCCGCAGACGGGGCATTGAAATTCCGTTGAATCAGGGGGCGCGGCCATATCGTAACACATCGCGCTTTGCGGGCGGGAAAGCTCTTCCGGATTCCGCTTCATTTCTTTCAACGCCTTAACTAATTCGTCCTTAGAAAGGCGGTTTTTGTTCTGTTGTTCCTTGAGAGGCGTATCCGTGTTGTTCGTTGGTTCCTTGTTTTCTTCGGCTAAACCGGACGTAGGAACAGTGACGAGAAACCCGGCAACCCCTAACAAAATTTTTTTAACCCGTGTCATTTTCAAGACGCAATCAATAGCTTAAGCTTATTTTATTTGCAAGAGCACAAGGCCCACGCAGACAAGAGCCGCTCCGGTCCACTGCGGGACGCTAAGGGGTTCTTTAAACCAGAGAAAACTCAAAAGCTGAAGGGCGACAAAGCCCAGGCCGACGCACGAACCGTAGACGACGTTGGGGTTGTTGTTTTTAAGCGCCCAAGCGATGACTCCTGCCGCGCCTAAGCCGATGAGGTTGCCGCCGATAAACCACATCACGGCTGTCATGCCTTTGGTTAAGGAAACGACTTTGTAGAAGGCGTTGCAATAGGCGAACATCACGGCGTAGGAAATAATAAGAAGGAAGAGTTTCATTTATTGGGAAGGATTTGAGGGTTGAAAATATGGCGGCGATACCAGAGGGGAAACCATTTGGTGAAAAGAACGCCTGTTAGCGTCAGCGCGGCTGAAATGGCGGCGACGCGCCAATTTTTCTGCATCGCACCTTGAGGCAGAGCAAGAATGCCGAGCAAAATGAAAATCGCGCCCCACGCGGCGGTGAGGATTTGGTTCACGCGAAGGAAATGCGGGCTGTTCCACAGCCTTTCTTCCACTTGTTCGCGGGCGTATTGCGCGGTGAAGGGCGCGCCGACGGCTAAAGAGCCGAAGGCCATCGCCGCCAGCGCAACGGACGCAAAAACGCCGCTGTATTGGTTCACCCACGGCAGACGAAATACGACTGCTCCGAGAAAGAGGAAAAGAAAGAGAGCGAAAATCGCCCAGTTCACCGCTTTGACAGCGCGGATGTTTCTCGATTGAAGAAGAATGATGACCGCCAATGCCGCAGCAACCGACGTCCGAAAATATCCCGCGCTAGCGACGACAAAGTAGATCAGCCACGGCGCGCACGTTGCGGCGAAGTCCCTGCGTCGGAAGTTTTTTTCTGCGGTTTGCATAGAAGCGCGTTATTTTACAGGTTATTGGGATGAGTGGCTATCTTTTTGAGATGGTTTGCTCCAGCGTTGATTTCCCCAGCGCACGGGCCAAGGCAGCCAGCAAAGAATCCAAACGAACGGTCTTAAAAAGACCCATGCCTCCATGGCCGGTAGATGTTTTCCTTTTAAGGGCAAACCGGCGTTGCAACACAGAAGCGCGGCGAGGAAGATTTCTATTTGCGTGACAGTGAGGAGTCCGAGCCATGCTTTTATATCGTTAGGGTGAAATGCAAGCCATGCGATCCAGCCTAGCACGGGCAGGATGAGCAGTTGGCCCGCAAAGCCGTCCGGCCTGTGCCAGCGAATGGTTTTTTGCCAGCGCAGGTAATGAGAGAACGCGGCGCGCCAGCTTTCCTCTTCCGGAGCGGTTTCCAAGACGATGTTGCCGAGGACGCATGGTTGGAGAAGTCGTCCTAAAACTAAATCGTCCGCCAAGGCGCAGCCGATTTGCGGCCATTTCACTTTTTCATAAAAATCGCGGCTGGAAAAAAGCATGGCCGCGCCGAGGGCGAAGTTGACGCGCTTGAGCCGTCCCAGCAACAGAACGCCCGGGTAAAGCTCGGCGTTGACAAACAGGGCGTCCAGCATGCCTGCCGCTTTTTTCACGCGGCGGATGACGTAGGGATACGTCCACAAACGCGCGCGACCTGAAGCGTAGTCGCGACGCGCTTGGGCGAGGAAATGGGGCGGCGCGATGATGTCGGCGTCGCTCCAAAGCCAGAGCCCTTCCGCAGCGTGCTCGGCTAAAATGATCTGCCATGAAATTTTTGGATTGGGCAGGCGGTCGGTTTCCTTGCGGAAGATCACGCGGACGCGCGCGGCGGGATATTTTGCGCGCATGGCATCGGAGAAAGATTGCGCAGACGGGCGGTTGGTTTCATGCGCGCCGATGAGTATTTCGTCATTCTTTCCTAACTGCGCGATGAATGATTCCAAGCCGCGCCGCACGCTTTCCGGTAGTTCGTTAGTTTTGAAAAGAGGCAGCGGTTTGAAGAGGGTGAGTTTTTGAGAGTTGGAGGAAGTGTCGGATGGATCGGTTTGAAAAATCCGCCGCGTCAGAAACAATGCTATCAGCCACCACATTAGGGCGGCGGACGACCAGATAAGGAGGATGGGAAGCATTTCAAAGACGTTGTTTTAATGCAAAAATGCTCTGTAGAAAACACGGCTTCCTGTCATTCCCGAGAGCGAAGCGAGTCGGGAATCCAGAGGTCTGGATTCCCGCTTTCGCGGGAATGACACGGAGAAAAAGCTTTTTCTCCGATGGATCACGCTTCCTAAATCGCTGTTTTCTAAAGAGCAAAAAAACCTTCTCTTTGTAAGATTCGACAAACATCCTCGGCTGAAAAAACGCCCAGTTTAGGCATGAGCCGTTTCCAATTGGGTCACAAAAATATCACCTTGTAGTTGCCGTTGGATTTCTTCTTTTGGAGCGCATTCCAAATACAATTCCACCGCTTCCTTTAGCATGGCTACTGCGTCTTCGATGGATTTTCCTTGGCTGGCGACATCGAGTTCAGGACACAAGGAAACGTAACCATTTCCTTCACGGCGAACGACGACGGTGAAAACGTGTTTTGCGTGATTTTTTGGTTTTAATATTCTCGATTTCATAACAGCCATTGTAGCACTTAAAATGCTGCTCTCTTTATTCCAAAATTCAAGTTTGCTGTTTTAGCGGACGGAACCACTCCACCGCCTCTTGAACCGCATTGGCAAGGGGAGCGGCGGGTCGCCAACCGAGTTCTTCTTTTGCTTTGCGCGGGTCAAAAAACTGGCGGCGGCGGGCTTGCAAGGCTGTTTCTATGCAAAGGCGGCCATTGGTTCGGCGCGTCAATAAATCCGCGCATTCGCCTGCGACGCCCAAGATGGTGATGAGAGAAAGGGGCAGGCGCAGACGCGGAGCGGGCAGTTTTGTTGCGGCGGCAAGCAGGGCAAGGAATTCCTCCAGCCATAGATTTTCCTGTCCCAAAATGTAGCGATGGCCGATGCGCCCTTTTTCAATTGTTGCCAGCAGGCCATCGGCAAGGTCTTGCACGCCGATAAAGTTGAGTCCTGTGCGCGAGGAAAAAGGAAATTTGCCGCGCAGGAAATCGCGGATCATGCCGCCGGTGGGGGTGGGACGTTCGTCGCCCGCGCCGATGGGACACGTCGGGCAGGCGATGACGACGGGCAGGCCGCGCCGCGCCCATTCCAACGCGCGTTTTTCCGCGCGCCATTTGGATGATTTATAGTGGCAGCCGAAGGGCGGTTTTTCAGGAAAATGCTCTTCTGTGATGATTCCGCCGTGGTTGACCAGAATGCCTGCGGTGCTGACGTGCAGCACGCGCTCGACGCGGTTTTCCCAAGCGGCTCGCAACAGTGTTTCCGTGCCTTGCGCGTTGACGGTTTCAAGCTCCGCGCGCTGGCGCGGGCCGAAGCC
>JAZDII010000066.1:0-7661 GCA_043805085.1 bacterium | reverse complement strand
TAACTAGCATGGCCATTTCTGACGGCTCTAATGAAAAAGCGGCGTCCGCGCCGCCGTCTTGGCGCGAGAGGGTGAAGTGTTTTTCAATGAGAGAGGCGCCGAGAACTGCGCCAGCCACCGATGCGCCAATGCCCAGAGTGTGATCGGAAATGCCGACGTGGCATTGGAACAACTCGCGCATGTGAGGAATTATGCGGAGATTGCAGGCTTCCACAGGGGCGGGATAGGCGCTCGTGCATTTGAGAAGGATCAATTTTTGGTTGCCCGTTTCTCGCACCGCGCGGACGGCTTCGTCCAGCTCCTCGAGCGACGCCATGCCGGTGGAGATGATGACGGGTTTTCCGGTTGAGGCGACTTTTCGGATGAGAGGCAAGTCCACATTTTCAAACGAGGCGATTTTGTAGCAAGGCGCGTTGAGCGATTCTAAAAAATCCACTGCTGTGGCATCGAACGCCGCGCTAAAGCAGATTAGCTCTAGTTCGCGGCAGAGATCAAAAATCGGTTTATGCCATTCCCAAGGCGTTGCGGCGAGTTGATAGAGTTCGTAGAGGGATTTTCCCTTCCAAAGGCTTTTCGGGTCTTCGATGACAAATTCGCCGCGCCTCAAATCAAGCGTCATCGTGTCTGCCGTGTAGGTTTGCAGCTTGAGAGCGTGCGCGACAGCATACTTTGCCTCGCGGACGATGGCCAGCGCGCGTTCCAAGGATTGATTATGATTGGCGGACATCTCCGCCACGATGAGCGGCGGAGCGTTGTTTCCGATGACACGATCGGCAATGGAAAAAGGCTCAATCATAAAAGAGCTTCTTTTATCGCAGATTCGCGCCGCCGCCAATCTTTCTCTAAAAGGGCCATGAGGATGACGTCTTGATGCCGATTTTTTTTAATCGCGTGTTCGCGCAGCACGCCTTCTTGTTGGAAGCCGAGTTTTTGGTGCAGGCGAATGCTGGTCGTGTTGGAAGAGAAAATTTCACTGCAGAGCTTGTGGACTTTGAGTTCGTCGAAAACAAGGCGCATGGCCAAGTAGCCCATGATCAGGCCCGTTCCGCGCGGCAAATTTTTCTTTCCTAAATAAAATCCCCAAAACGCGCGGTCATGCTGCGCGGTGAAGTGCGTCACTTGGACGAAGCCGAGAGGCTCTTGGCCGCGCATGAAAATGTTGAACGAAGCGACGCTCTTATTTTTTTCAAACCACGCGGCGTGTTCCTTTTTGGAAATGATATGATCCGTGAATGAGACATCGCGGATACGCTTGGTGTTGCGCCATGCGCGAATCATTTCAAGATCGTCTTCGCGCATGGGACGCAGGGAGTATTCACGCCACTTTTTCATGCAATGCTTCCATGACTTGCGCCGCGACGGAGGAAAGATTTTCCGGCATCAGCTCCAGAGCGCGGCGGCTCATTTCTTTTAACGTTTCCGGTCGCTGAAGGAGAGCGCAAACTTCGTTTTTCAACTTTTCCGCCGTCACCGTGTGATGCCAGCCAAGGTTCATGATGACGCCAATGCGATCCAGCGCAACCGCGACGTTTTCTTGGTTTTCCGCCAAAATCATCACAAGCGACGGCAGCCCAAGGTAGCAGCGTTCCCACGCGCTTGTCCCGCTGCCGCCGATGGCTAAATCCGCGCGCACCATGAGATCGGCCATGTTTTCAACGGCGACGTGAAGCGCGGCGTTTTTCATGCTGTCGCAAAGGGCTTCCACGCTTTTTTGATGCGATGCGCTTGGGCCGAGGACGACATCTATCTCAAGCTGCGGCAAGGACTGAAGGGCAAGGAGAGCTTTCTCGGTTTCGTTGGAAGCGTCTCCGCCGCCGAAGGAAATCAACACGCGCCGCATTTGACCGTTGCGCTTGGCAAGCCGCTTCCGCGCTTCATGGAATTGAGGGCGAAGCAGCGCAAAATTGGGGCCGAGAAAGAGGCGGCATTTTTGAGGGACAAGCCCATGGTAACGTTGCGCGGCGTTGGAAAAAAAATTTTGATCCAAAAGAAAATCACAGTCGTGCGGGCGGTTCGCCAAATCATCAACCGCCAGAATTTTTTTTGCTTTTTGCCGAACGCTCTTTTCCCATTGCGCGTCCAGATGATAATGATCCACCACGAGGCAATCCACTTGAGAAGGCAAAGCGCGAAGCGTTTGTTCCGCGTCGTCCTGCCAAGAGACGCAATCCTGCGCCAACGTTTTCACGTCGTAATCGCGCTCGCGGATTTTTTTGCGCAAATCGCCTTTCATTTCGCGGCAGATAAAAAACGCCGATGCGTCGCGCGTCCTGAATTCATCGGCCAGTGTGAGGCAGCGCATCACATGTCCCGCGCCGATGAATTCCGAAGCATCCGCTCTGAAAGCGATGGTTTTCACGAAAGGATTTCTCGCAACGCCGTCGCCACTTGATCCTGCTCGCTTTCTTTTAAGTTGTAGAACATCGGCAAGCTGATGGCTTCGTTGTAATACTTTTCCGCCTCCGGGCACAACCCTTCCGCAAAGCCTAGTTGGCGATAATAAGGCTGCCGATAGACCGGTATGTAATGGAGATTCACGCCGATGCCTTTCGCGCGCAGTTCTTCAAAAATTTGCCGATGCGTTTTGGAAATCTGATCCAGCCTCAAGCGGATGACATAGAGATGAAAGCTTGAGCTTGTGTCCTTGTGTTGATGCGGCAAGACAAGCGGCAGCGCGGCGAGCAAGCGGTTGTAACGCGCCGCCAGAGCTTGCCGCCGTTCGACGAATGTGTTGATCCGTTTCATCTGGCTCCAGCCCAGCGCGGCTTGGATGTCCGTCATGCGGTAATTGTAGCCAAGCTCAAGCTGCTCGTAATACCACGGCCCGTGAGGCGCGCCGGCCATTTCTTCCTCGTGGCGCGTGATGCCGTGCGTGCGCAGCCGCGCGACTTTTTTGCCAAGCTCATGGTCGTTGCTGACCGCCATGCCGCCTTCGCCGGTGGTGATGATTTTGACGGGATGAAAACTGAAAACTGCGGCGTGGGAAAAGCGGCAGCAACCCACCGGCTCGTTGCGATAGGCTCCGCCGATGGCGTGCGAAGCGTCTTCGACAATTTTAAATCCGTAACGCTGGGATAACTCAAAAATTCGTTCCATTTCGCAGGATTGACCGGCGAGGTGAACGGGGATGACGATTTTGGGCAGCGTGTTTTCTTGGGCGGCTTGACGGAGTTTTTTTTCCAGACAAGACACGCTCAAATTATACGTGCGCGGGTCAATATCCACAAAGTCCACGCTCGCGCCGCAGTAAAGCGCGCAGTTAGCGGAAGCGACAAAAGTGATCGGGCTTGTCCAAAGTCTGTCGCCGCGCCCCAGCCCCAACGCTTGGCAAACGAGATGCAGCGCGGCGGTGCCGCTTGAGAGGGCGACGGCGTGTTGGACGCCGCAAAAATTTGCCACCTCGCGCTCGAAGCGTTCGATGGCCGGGCCTTGCGTCAGCCAGTCCGAGCGCAGCGCGCGAACGACTTCTTCGATGTCAGCATCGTTGATGTCTTGCCGCGCGTAGGGAATCATTCGCTGGTTTCCGCCATTTTCTGAATCTCCGCCACGGAAAGAAAATGAGGATTAGAGTGGGAATTATACTCAAACCCCTGCGGCACGGGACGGCCGGTTTCTTGAAGGAGATTTTTTTCGTAATGAACTTCTTTGGCAAAAAAGATGATCGAGGGGCGAATCACGAAATGATCGTCAAAT
Organism: bacterium; assembly: GCA_043805085.1. Taxonomy (GTDB): domain Bacteria; phylum Verrucomicrobiota; class Verrucomicrobiia; order Methylacidiphilales; family Verrucolacustridaceae; genus JAZDII01. Next base: position 3,968 of record JAZDII010000066.1, on the reverse strand, counting down.
TCCAGCGTGAGATAGGAGTCATCCGCCGGGCACATCGTCTCGTGCAGTTTTTCACCGGGCCGGATGCCGATGATTTTCATCGGCAAGCCCGGCGCCATGGCTTTGGCTAAATCTGCGATGCGGATGGACGGTATCTTCGGAATAAAAATTTCTCCGGCTTGCATGCGTTGGAAACATTTCAAGACAAAATCAACTCCTTGCGGCAGGGTGATCCAAAAGCGCGTCATGCGCGGGTCTGTGATGGGCAATTCCTTCGCGCCATCCTCGATGAGTTTTTTGAAGTAGGGCACGACGGAGCCGCTCGACCCCGCCACGTTGCCGTAACGCACCACGGCAAATCGCGTCACATGTCCTCCGGCCATGTTGTTGGCGGCGACAAAAAGCTTGTCTGAAACCAGCTTCGTCGCGCCGTAAAGATTGATTGGGCTCGCCGCTTTGTCCGTGGAAAGAGCGATCACGCGCTGAACGTTATTTTCGATAGCCGCCCGGATGACGTTTTGCGCGCCGTTGATGTTGGTTTTCACGCACTCCATGGGGTTGTATTCGGCGGTGGGCACCTGCTTTAAGGCGGCGGCGTGGATGATGTAGTCGATGCCCCAAGTCGCGCGTTTGAGGCGGTCGGCGTCGCGCACATCGCCGATGAAATACCGCATGCAGGGTTGGGAAAATTTCTGCTGCATTTTGAATTGCTTCAACTCGTCGCGGGAATAAATGATGAGCTTTTTAGGCTTGAAGCGTTCGAGAATAATGCGCGTGCAGGTTGTCCCCAAAGACCCCGTGCCGCCTGTGATAAGGATGGATTTGTCGTTAAACATGGATAGTGAACGACGATACTAAAGTTGCCTTAAAAAATCTGCAAGAACCGTATTTTTGCGGTAGCATCCTCATTTGCCTAAACTTATCAAAGGCCTCCCCTGCGCCCGAGATTGCTTCGTCGCTGTTGCTCCTCGCAATGACAAACGCACTACGCACAGCATTGTCATTGCGAGCGAGGAAGCGCATGCAAACCTGACAAACTTGCGGAGCAACAATTTGCATAGCGGAGGGGTGATGGCCGCAACCAATCTCCCATTTTCCGCGCGGGAGCGCATAGAAAATGGGGCTGCCTATTCTCAAATTAGGGTAATTATCCCTTCAAAGCAAGTTAAGAGAGAGGTTTAATTGGGCAATAAAAATTATCGGTAGTGTCCTAATTTGGGTAATTATCCCTTGACGACAAGTCTCCCTCGTGGTATCTTCCTACCATGAAAGCGAAATACACGATTAAAGATTTTCAAAAACACTTCCGCAACGACGACGATTGCCTCGAATACATTTTCAAAGCTCGCTTCCCTCACTTGAAAGGATATTACAAGGTTGTTGGGCGGCGTTCTTACGCCGATAAGGACGGAAAGCAAATCTACCCCACAGCGGGGATGATTTTTCACAAGTCGCCTACCTCATTAAAGTCTTGGTTCTTTGCTATTCTGTTAATGAGCCAATCGAAAAATGGCGTGTCGGCTAAAGAATTGGAGCGGCAGCTTGGCGTTACCTACAAATGCGCGTGGCGCATGGGACATCAAATCCGCAAGCTTATGCAGAGTGGTGACGGAATGTTGAGCGGTATTGTTGAAGCGGACGAAACATTCGTCGGCGGATTATCCAAAAACATGCACAAGGATAAGAGGAAAGCAGCTATTAAGGGAACGGGGGGCGCGAGTAAAACGCCCATCATTGGCGTGATGGAAAGAGGTGGTAGCGTGATTGCCAAAACCGTGACACACGTCAGAGGGGAGACGGTTATTCCGAATGTTGTCAATAACGTGAAAAAAGGTAGCACGGTGATGACGGACGAGCTTCCTAGCTACCGTTGGCTTCCCAGTTTTGGCTTTAAGCATGAATCGGTTAATCACGGCGTCAAAGAATATGTAAGGGCGAACGTCCATACCAATTCGATTGAAGGGTTCTGGTCGCAGTTAAAGCGTTCTATTAACGGGACTTTCCACCACGTTTCGAGGAAACACCTACAAGCTTACGTGGACGAGTTTGCTTTCCGCTACAATCGTCGCAAATCGGAAACTCCGATGTTTTCTCACCTTTTAAGTCAGTTTGCATCGGAGTAGTGCAAGCCAAATTCAAAAGATTGAAAAAACGAGCTTTGTCCACTATGGGGTGTTCACCCTCTTTGACGAACGGTTCGGGGTTATTTTGTTGAATCGCTTTTTTAAGGTTCATCGTGATTCACTTCGCAATTTTCTAGTTTTATTCCAAAACTATCAATTTCAGAAATTTTTCCAGAAATATCTATTTCATCCCCTCTGCTAAAATGACTTATATATTTTTCGTCATTCTTATCAAAGAGCGCCTTTATGAAACCCCTTGCTCCTTTTTCTGGAGGTAAAAACATTAATAGAAAAAAATTTTCTCCACACTCGCTCATTTCAAGGAGTGGTTGTTTAAATTGCCACCATTTTCCTATATAATCTGAAACAAGTTTTTGTGCTTGATAGTTCGAGAGTTTGGAATTCTTCTCAAAGGGCTTTACTAAATCACAAAAATTCCTTTTTATCCAAATCCTTTCCTCTTGCTTTTGTTCCTTCTTGTTATCTTTTTTACCAACGTTTTGTTTGGGTTGCTCATCTGCAACGGGGTGATTATTTTGAGTCGCTGTCTTTCGTTTTGGAATCATCAAACACACAAAATATGCGAAAATAGAGGGAGCACAAAGAATCACCACCACATGCCAGAGCGGAGCATGACCTAAAAACCGGATGAAAGCCGCAAGGAGTGAAGTCATAGGGATCGCCGTCCACCCCCAATAGAGAAGCGCCCACTTAACGTTTCCCCTAATATCGTGCCATTGCGTTTCAAGGAATTTTTTAGGCATGACACCGCATCATCTAACGCCTCGGTCAATGCGTCAAGGGGACAATCGCGTTTAAAATCATCAATCATACCTCTAGGGTTTTTAAGGGATAATCACTGTTCTCAATAACAAAGCTTAATTTATCCGTCTTTTCTTAACGTCAACCCCTAGCCTTCTCGCTCCAATGGGCTAATCATCTAAGATAATTATATGGTTTTAGGGGGAATATTAACGGTTTTTCTTGAGAAGTTTTTGAGGGTTTCGCATCGGCAACTTTTTTCAAAACATTATCTTGCTCAACCTTACTTGATTCGTCTGCTGACAACAAAGTATTGATTTTTATTTTAATTCAGAAGCAAAATTTGGAACAAAACCCCCACTCAACAACCCCATTTTTCTCATCTGAGCTTTAACACTGTCTGGTGATATACTTAATTTTTTCTCATATTTAAAATAATCAGAAACTCTTAATGCTTCCGATTCTACATACGGGGGTCTTTCCTTTAAAAACTCTTTTTGAAAGGGTTTGTAATAATTTTTTAGATAATCCGCCAATTGTTCAAAACGGGTATCAACATAAAGCTCTTTAAGTGAAGCTTTAAATTTGCTTCCTATTGGATTTCCTTTGCCTACAACCCAAACTTTATATCTTGGATCGTTCCAAATTCTCTCTGCTAGTTTTCCCGCTCGATTGCGTTTAACAAATTTCTCCCAAGAAAACGGGGTTTCGGTTTGCTTCCCTAGTTTATCTTCTTTTATAATAGAAGAGGACGCAATTCTAACGGGTTCTTCTAATAATGTTCCGGTTCCTGGCGCGAGTTTTCTAAAAATAAATTCTTGCCCCCCTTTTTCGCTTCCTCTACTTACCCCTCCCAACCTCATCGCTATCTCGGCGATTCCCCCAATCGTTGGTCTTTTACCCTTCTTCACCCACTCTTTATATCACAACCCCTTTACCTTTTCAACAAAGCAAGAGAACATCTATCGCTTCATAGTGTCCCTCGATACCAAAACCAAGGGAAGAAGCAAAACCAACGCCACAAGGTAGGCGGGTAGAAACACAAGCAATCGAATACCAGCCGCAAGTAAATTCCCGATTTTCTTCATAACGCTTAATGGTGAC
>JAZDII010000065.1:0-6042 GCA_043805085.1 bacterium | reverse complement strand
CGGTGACGGCCAGCCCTTGAATTTCACTGGCGAGAACAGCCAGCGAACCGCACAGCGCATTGGCGAGCGTCGTCCCTCCCAAAGCAGCGATTAGCCAAAGCACATGCTCGAATCCGGCGCCCGACGATTGCAGGCTCGCGGTCACCGCTTCGATTGCCAGCTTCATCAAATACAGAGAGGCGAGCGGTAGGACGGCTTGGAGAACAAGCAAGACGAGCCTCAAAAGAGTTGTTCCCGGCGCGCTTTCCCACACGATGCCGAGGAGACGGCGAAGGAGGAGGACGCGGCGGAATTTAACGTTGAGCGTCATTTTTCGGTTGCTGTTTCGCCGTGAGCTTTTTCAGATTTTCCGCTCTGGCGTGGGCAATGGCGCATAAAAGCGGCGTGGCTCCATCCATCGCGCCGGTTTCCAAGTGCGCGTGCGCCGGACACCAAAGGCACAGGTTAATGATCGGGCACTTGCGGCAGGATTCGAGAAATTCTTTGCGATGGGAGCGCATGTCGCGGACGCGCGGGACGAGGTTTTGCCACGCATCGGCCAGCGCGACGGTTCTCAAATCGCAAGTCGTTCCCTCCGCCCACAGCGAGGAGCACAAACGAAACTTGCCGTCGTAACTGACGTCGAAACTGCTGTTGCCCGCGTCGCAGTGGAAGAGATGGCTGCAGCCGTGGTGCGAGAACTTGTCGTCAATGAGCGTGTGGCAATGTTGGGTCATCCATCCCATGCGTTGCTCGTCCGCGTTTTCCAAGGCGATGAATTGCTCCGGCGTCACACGTTCCGCGCGGATTTCTTCGTTCCGCGCGGGGTTGCCGTCGAAGCGCAAGTGCAGTTGCGGGTCGAAGCGGAAATAGTCTTTCGTGTGAGCGCGGCAAAATGCGGCGATTGCCGCTTGCTCGTGCAAGTTCGATTGAATCGCCATCGCTTTGAGGCGGACGCGAACGCCGCCCTTCATCAGCATGTCCAGCCCACGCATGAATCTGTCGAACGCGCCGGGGTTGCGCGTGACTTTTTCGTAGGTCTCTCGCGTGACGCCATAGACGGTCACCTCGATGTCGCGCGGCGGATATTTTTTAAAAAGCGCGAGATGTTCTTCATTCATTAACGTCGCGTTCGTGAAGACAGAAACGAGCAGCCCTTTGCGTTTGAGTGAAAGATAAATGTCCGCGAAGTCCGGGCGCAAGAGCGGCTCCCCGCCGCTGATGAGACACCACATCGCGCCGAGTTTCACTGCTTGGTCGGCGATGCGGTTGATTTCATCGGCGGTCAGTTCGCGCGCGCGCGCCGCGCGGTCGCCCGCCGGAAGGTTGATGTAGCAATGGCGGCAATTGCAGTTGCACCGCGCTGTGACCTCGATGGAAAACGAAAGAGGCGTTCGTTTGCCTTTGAGTTTTTCCCAGAGGGGGAATTGCTGGATTTCCAGTGAGGTGGGTTTTGACATGACTTTTTTTAGCTTTGTCGAAGAAGGATTTTATCAGATTGACGGCGCAGTGTCTCGTCTAAGCCCGCGCCGCGATAGCGCCCGCGCACGAAAATTTCTTCTTCATGCCATTTTTCCGTTTCATCACGCGCAAATTTTGCCCAAGCCGCAGGTTGACTCGCGCCGTTGAGGTGCAACGTCAGCGTCCAGCGCGTCACCGGTTTTCCCCGCCAATCCATCTCCACGTTGAAAGTTTCAGGCGACAGTTGCCGATAGACTGCTTCACCTAGAGCAGGCATGGGCAGACGAACGGCGAACGAAATGCGCGGCTTCGCCAGAGTCAGGCATGTCTTAGCTGACCAACGATACAGCGCGCCGTCTTGCACGCGCGCCAGCATTTTGTTTAGCCAAAGAAGGGCTTCCTTAGACGCCTTTATCAGAGCCACGCATAGGTCAAAATAGCGGCGCAGGAGCCAAGGATGATTCGCTTTTTGAAGCGGCATGGGTTTGCCTTTGCGCTCGATGGCAGTCACCACGCCCAGCAGGTTTTCGTCAAAAGTGCGGCCGTCGTTGCCGTCGAGAGCGCCATCGGGACGAGTAGCGATGTAAGGACGGCCATCTTCTTGTCCTGTTTCAATGACGCGATGGCTGAACAGTAGTTTTGATTTCCTATAAACGGCAATATCGCCCACAGCAATGTCCGCAGCCGCGCGCGATCGAACACGCAAGACATCGCCGGGGCGAATAGTCGGATACATGCACGTGCCTTTTACGCGCAACGTCAGGCTGCCGCGATCGGCCAGCGCGCGTCCGATGTCGAGCGAAACAAGGACAAGGCTGTGTTGGCAAGTAGGTGGAATGAACGACGAACCGTTTTCTGGAAGTGTGCTATGCGAGCAGAATCCATCCTTCTGGATTCCCGACTCGCTTTGCTCTCGGGAATGACAGGTAGCGATGTTTTCTACAGAGCAATTCACCATTCATCCTATCCTTCCGCTTTCACGGTAAGGATTCCGCGCCGCGCCAGCTCGCTCGCAAACCCAAGCACGTCCCTTTCGCAGTCTGCAAGCGGCTCGTTAAATTCGTCCGCGAGCAAGGCAGCCGTTTCTTTGAGCGTGCGTTTTCCGTCCAGTTTTTGCCAGATGGCTTGGCCGGTTTCGTTTAGCGTGTAAAGTTCATCCTCGGCGTCGCCGATGCCGGTGGTCAGCGGAACAATAACAGTCTCGCCTTCAATTTCCCGCGCGACGACGTTTGCCGACGGCAAACAAATCACCTCTAAGTGGAGAGTGTTTTCCACAAGTTTCCCCTTAAATTTTAGAGGGGGCATTGCGCCCCCTATTTTACGAAATTCTGGATTCCCGCTTTCGCGGGGATGACACAGAGAAAATACTAAATCAGGAATTGCCGGTGTCGTAACATGCCCATTGCGTGGTGCATTGGTACGAGCCGTTAGAGGGGCCTGATGTCGGCGGGTTAGCGGTCACTTTGCAAGCTGTGAGCACGGTTTCTTCCGGTTTGTTCCGCGTAAGAACAACTAATTCGGGTTTCTTGTATTGTTTATTTTCAATTTTCTTTTTCATTTTAACTCCTGTTTATAGTATTTTTTATGCAGCGTAATGAAACGTGTCAATAACAGGTTTTTACGCCTATTTCAGAGGTATCTTTTTTACTTGCCGCCGACTGACCTTTGTTGATTTTTCCCTTCCAGTTTTTTACTTCCCATCCGTATTCATTGTCTTTTAACCAACCGAGGTAGCGCGCCTGCGCGTGCGCTATTTCGCATAAATACTCAACCGGCGTGTCCAGATTCCCGTGTTCTGTCAACGATTTGGCGGGGCATTGCTCGCATAAGCCTTTGAGAAAGCATTGCGCGCAACGGCGCAGGTATTCGGGATTCTTCGCGCGCAGATCGCGGAGTTTTGTGAATTGGTCTAAAGCATCGGCCAGCTTAACATCTTGAGTCAGAGCAACCGTCCACTCCGGCGCGCGGATGCTCATGCACGGCTGAACGCGCCCGTAGGCGTCTATGCAAATGCTTCGTCCTGCGCCGCAGTGAAAGAGCCTGTCTCCGCTCGGTCCCATGAACTTGGAGGCAAACTCTTCCATGTTGCGCCGATATTCCGCCGCGTTGCGCGTGATCATGGCCAAGCCTTCCTGCGGCGATAGGCGCAGGGATTTGATCAGGGCGTTTTTTTCCGCGTCATCGTTGCGGTTGCGCAAGTCAAGGAACATCGCGTAACGCGGCGACTCCTTCATCCAAGGGATCGTTTTGGCCCATGCTTCAAATTGAGCGATTTCATGTTTATTTTGCGGCAAAAGAGCCGATTTAACGACAAACGGAACATTGCGTTCTTTTAATAAATCCATGCCGCGCCAAAATTGAGCGAACGATCCGGGGGCGCGCGTCACGGCTTCGTACGATTCTTGCTTCATTCCATACACCGTGATTTCGATGACTTTGAGCGGCGGGATGCGCGCAAACAAATCAGCCAAGCGCGGCGTGATGGGACGGCCGCTGGTGAACAGCCAGACCTTGATGCCTAACTGCCGCGCAAAAATGTAGATTTCTTCAAAATCGGGGCGCAGGAGAGGCTCGCCGCCAGTGAAGCGCACTTGCAAGCAACCTAGGTCGGCGGCTTGTTGGAGCGCGTCCTTGACCTGCTCCGTCGTCATCTCGCGCTTGCGCGCGGCGGCGTCATTCGCGGGCTTGTTGATGTAACAATGGATGCAATTATTGCTGCATCGCTCGGTTAACTCCATGTCGAGTTGGCTTAAACGCGGAGCAAAGATTTTCTGCGCGCGGCTGATGCGCCTCACAAACTCGCTCATTTTGTCAGTTTTTCCAGTTCCTTCAGAATGTTTCCGCTCTTGTCAAAGTGCATCGTGTAAAAGGGAATTTCGTTCACCATGCGTTCGATGACGCTCATTTCCTTTTGCCACCACTCCACCGTTGTCATCGGCCTGATGAGCGTCACAAGCAAACGCCCCCAAATGTTTTTGCGGTTGGTGAGAGGGACAAGCTCATTGCGCGCGTCTTGTTGTAAAAATAAAATCCCGCGCAACGGCGCGGAGGCCGACGACACTTCCGCCACGTCGCCGTGACTCCATGTGCCATGCACGCGCCAGCCGTCGTCCCAACGCCGCACCACGTTGCGATCGTCGCACAAGATTTCTGCATGATCCTTCAACATTGTCACCGTTGTGGACTTGCCCGCGCCTGAATGCCCGACGAACAGCAAGCCCTGCCCGTTCAGAATGACCGCCGATGAATGCAGCAACGCGGCGTTGCGATCTGCGAGCAAAGGCACGAGCCAGATTTGGTCGGTAGGCAAAAGCGATAACGAATGGAATCCTTCTTTCATCGCCAGCGCCTTATGATACGGCATGCTGTAAATCGTGGCTTGTGTGTAGTCGGTGTTGAAAACCGCGACGCGATGCAGGTCCTCATCCGTGCCGCCAGCCGCGACGCCTCGATAGAGCCACTCGCCGTTCTTGCGCGTGATGACCCACGGCGCTTTGCGGTATAACTCATCGCCAAAGTCTTTTCCCTTCAGATCGGGCAGTTCAAAGTGATGGCGCAACGTGATGTTGTCTTTCCCCGGCCCGTCCACCGCAAACGAAGTGAACTCCTTTTTGAACTTCACCACATTGAAGTCCAAATCACTTTCAACCTGCACATGAATGCCGGCGATTTGAAAATACCGGCGATGTTGAGTGGAATTTTGCATATGACTTTCTGCGAGCAACAGCATTTGTGAACTTTGTCTGCATTTTATCCCCCTAGCCCCTAAGTCCTGCAAGCCTCTTTTCAGGCTCGCTAGGGGATTTGTTTTTTGAGCAGGAGGAGAGTGCCTTTGGCTTGAGGCAGATATTCTACGTGGTCAAAAATTTGCGACATCAGAACCGTGCCGAGTCCGCCGGGTTTGAGTTCGTCCAAGGAGCGGCCGCAGATTTGGGAGGGTTCTACGGCGGCGCCTTCGTCTTTGAGGCAGAGGACGAGAGTGTTGTCTTCCACACTGGCTTGCCATGTGATAGGGCCGGGCTTCCCATTGTAAGCGTGGCGGAAAACGTTGGCGGCGGCTTCGTCGCAGCCGAGGACGATGTGTCCTACGGTGACGTCGCTGAATCCTGCAAATTTAGCCCATGCTTCCACAAATTTTCTTCCCTCGCATAAGTTGCTTGGTTCGCAAGTTTGTTTGAATTCGGCGTCCGGTTTCAGGCCGCGCCAGTCCAGAAAGAAGAGGGAAGCGTCGTCGTGCAAGGGGGCGTCGCCAATGAAAGATTTCCAAGAGGCAACCGCTTCCGTGAAGATGGCGAAGGGCGGCTTGTCCGTTTTGAGAGCGCGAAGGAAGCCTTCTTCGGTGAATTCTTCGCCTTGCGGATTTCTGGCTTCGGTGATGCCGTCGGAAAAAAGAAGCCAGCAATCGCCGCGACGGAGGGGATAATCCTGCGAGGTGTAAGCGAAAGTCGGCAAGATGCCGAGGGGCATTTGTTTTTCTATGTCGAGTCGTTTCCATGTCTGACCGTTCATGTAAAAGGGAGGGTATTGGCCGGCGGCGCAGACGTGGATTTTTTACGAAGAAACCTCGGCTAAAATAAATGTGATGCCAACGAATCGCCCACC
>JAZDII010000064.1:0-3089 GCA_043805085.1 bacterium | reverse complement strand
CGTTTTCTTTATTAAAATAAGTTTTCAGAACTTGCTCAAACGACACGTCCGTAAAGTTGCAGCGAGCTTGGTAAGGCGGGCCGTCTTGGCTTAAATCCAACTTAATTTCCCCTTTTATTTTCCCCGCAAATAATTCCGTGGACGGTTGAAGCTCCACGGTGAGCTGCTTATTGACGACGCTTAACGAGCCTTCGGTTTTTCCAAAGGTGAGCGTCTTGCCGAGAAAATCAAACTTCAACCCTTTCGCTGCTTGAAATTGCAATTTAAAATTCGTCTTCTCTTCTTCTTTTAAATCCACCACACCCTCCATCGTTACCACAGGAGGTTCGATAAAGCGGTAAGGCTGGGTGTAAATTTCCAATTTTCCGCCAAAAAGCGGCGTGAATTTTTGAACATGAAAATGACACTTGCCTTTGCGAATGGAGACAAGGCGGTTCTTGAAATCGTAATCCACATCCGCGCCTCCCTCTTCTCCAGCTACTCTCACCACTTTCAAATCCGGCAAATGCAAAACGCTGTTTTCAAAAACAAGCGATGTTTGAACCGAAGCGAGTTGAGCGCGCGTGCCGCGGCCGTTGACGTAAATAAAATTTTTAACCTCCGCTTTTCCTTCCAATTTCACATTCGGGAAAACGCCGGCAATGCGGCATTCCAATCGAGGTCCCGTCGGCGCACCCGCCGGATTGGTTTCATCTTTCAGAAAAGCGATGTTGCGCAACAAAGGCTGCGCGGCTGCGCCGAAAAGCGGACGCAAAGTGGTGGGATCAATGGAGCTTTTAAGGTTGCCCTTTAAATTTTTGTTTTCGTCGTAAAGACATTCTAAAGAAAACTCCCCCGTTTTATTTTGAATGGATAATTCGGAGACAAACCACTGCTTGCCATCGAAAGCGACCGTAGAGCGCAAGTGATCGAACGTCGTGTTGTTGATGATAAAATTCTTCCACTCTTCTTTAGCCTTTCCAAAAAAGAAAAAGCCTTGATCCCATTTGAATTCCAGCAAGCCAGTGTGAAGAGGAAGCGTTGGGAAAAAAATCCCGTCCATGCGCTCCCGCGCCGCTCGCGGTAAGGCTGCGCGGAGGAGCGTCAAATCCGCGTCGCTGCGATATTCCAAAGAAGCGTTTTTTTCTTCAAACCGAACAATGCCGCGCGCGTTGAACCCGCCGCGCGCTAAATCCACTTGGAAACGGTCCAACTGCGCCACGTGATCGTTGCAACTCGCTTGCGCGTCAATGCGGTGAAGCAAAACACCCCGCCAGCGAACGTTTTTCCCCGTAACGCTCAATTTCGCAATCCCCTGCAAAGGGTCTTTAAAAGGCGTGTCAAATTCCAAACTCGCATGGAGGGGCGAAGAAAGAGCATCGAGTTCCTGACGAATTTGCCGCCACGCTTTTGCGCGAGCTTCCACTTCCTTGAGAGAAGAAGGGCGCGGCGGCGGCGGCGCGCCTTCTTCCAAAATAATGGTCCCCCTTAACTGAAGCAGTAAGTTGCCGATTTTTCCCTCCGCCTCCCGCACGACAAGCTTGCCCGCTCGCAACTCCACGTCCATGTTGACTGCTTCCAACGCCACCGCCGTTTCTTCCGTGATGGGGAAACTCATGTCGGCGTTGCGAGCGATGGCGCCGCTTAAAAAAGGCCTGCCGCGCCACCATGAAATCCAATTAAAAGCGAACCGCATCCGCGCGACGTGAATGCGGGCGATTTTGTCGCCGCTTGTCTGAAAAATTTTCACGTCCTTGGCCACCACGCGCAACAGCGGATCAAGATACAACCGGCCAATACTGACGACGATGCCGCGCTCTTGCAGTTCCGCCTTCAACCGCTCCTTCAGTTGAGGCAAGCCCCAATAGCGCGTGACAATGGGCAAGCTGGCCATGATAGCGACAAGGCTGATGACAAGGGCGCAAAAGACCGCGCGCCAGCGAAACTTGCGATGCTTGCGAGCATGACGCCTGCGCCTTCTGTCGCTAAAATTTTCAGTGTGCATTTTTATGCCTTATCCCTATGTTGATCATTTTACTCTTAGACGCTTATGAATGACAATAAACTCATGGAAAAAATCACCGCCCTTTGCAAGCGGCGCGGTTTTATTTTTCAATCTTCTGAAATTTATGGCGGCCTGAACGGAGTTTGGGACTACGGCCCGCTCGGCGCGGATTTAAAACGCAATATCAAAGATTATTGGTGGCGTTGCATGACGCAACTGCGCGACGACATCGTCGGCATGGACGGCGCGATTTTGATGAACCGCGCGGTTTGGAAAGCCAGCGGCCATGAAGACACGTTTTCAGACCCGATGGTGGATTGTAAAACGTGCAAAGGCCGTTTCCGCGCGGATCAAATAGACAACACACCCTGCCCTCAAAAACCGAGCAAAATGGTGTGCAACTGCGGCGGCGAACTCACCGAACCGCGCAGCTTCAATCTCATGTTCAAAACTTACGTCGGCCCGTTGGAAGACGATTCTAACATGACCTATCTGCGCCCGGAAACGGCGCAGGCGATGTTTGTCCAATTCAAAAACGTGCTGGAAGTGGCGCGCAAAAAACTGCCGTTCGGCATCGCGCAAGTCGGCAAGGCGTTCCGCAATGAAATCAACCCGCGTAATTTCACTTTCCGTTCACGCGAATTTGAGCAAATGGAAGTGGAATTTTTCGTCAAACCAGAAACAGGCCGCGAATGGCTCGAACGCTGGCTGGAAGACCGCCTCCAGTGGTATGAAAACATCGGCATTCCGCGCAAAAAAATCCATGTTTTGAACGTGCCGGAAAAAGACCGCGCGTTTTATTCCAAAGGCACGTATGACTTGCAATACGAGTTTCCTTTCGGCGTGGACGAGCTGGAAGGCATTGCCTACCGCACGGATTACGATCTTTCGCAGCATCAAAAATGCAGCGGCAAGCCGCTCGAATACTTCGACGAGGAAACGCGGCAAAAATACATCCCGCACGTCGTCGAGCCTAGCGCGGGCGTGGATCGCACGTTGCTGGCCGTTCTTTGCGAGGCGTTTGAGGAACAAACCGTGACGGACGAGGAAACGGGCAAAAGCGAAATCCGAACGGTGATGCACTTTCACCCGCGCATCGCCCCGG
>JAZDII010000063.1:0-4867 GCA_043805085.1 bacterium | reverse complement strand
TGAAAGCGATGTTCTTTTTGTCCAACGCCAGTTCGCCGGAGGGCTTGGGCGGATTTTTGGGGTTATAATAAAGCTGGCGGTTTTTGGGAGCAAAAGTGCGGTCGCTAGACAAGCGAGCGCGCGCTTTTTTCTCCGCTTCGGATTCCTTGTGCTTCCACACAGCGTCGAGAGGTGTCCACTTGCCATTTTTCTTTTGCCATATTTTAGAATCACGCATGGGTTCGACGAGCCGGTAAAACTTTTGCTTCGAGATGCCCATGAAGTCGCAATAAAATTCCAGCGAATCCGGCTCGTTGGCGTCGTATTGCCGCACCAACTCTTTGCCTTCTTCGCGCGTCAGGCGGCCGTGCCGGATTTCCATCGAGGCGTCGTCCGTGGCGCGCCCGTAGCCGAATTTGAGGTATTTCAAATAATCGTGAACGTCGTTGGCGTGGTCATCGAGCTTGGCGTAGAGATTAAACGTGCGGTTGCGGCGGTAAGTGACGGCGCCGAAATTCCACTTCTTCATCATCTCCTCCACGCTTTTCTTGGCGTCCCAATAAACGAAATTGCTTAGATAAATGCCCCGCACTTCCGTGCGCTGGATTTCTTCATCGGTAGGGTAGATATAGTGCCGCACGTCATGAATCGTGACGCCGCCTTTGCCGATGATGTCCTCCGGCTCAAACCCGCGCATGTCGTGTTCCTTGCGCGTCCAGCGCGTGAACTCGACGAAATCTTCCAACGAAACAAGGCCTGTCAATTCCGCAAAACCGTGCTCGCCCCAAACGATGAGCGGGATGTTGTAGGCTACCGCCGCTTGGAACGGAACCGTGCGGATGCCCGCATGGTAATGCCACGTCAGGTCGCCGACGGTTTCCAGCATGTGCCGCGAAATTTTGCGGACGGAATCCACTCCGGCGGTGTAGCTGATGAGGTCGCAACCGGATTTTGCCGCCAAGTTCTCCAAATTCCGAAGCCCGGAAGCATGGTTGAAGACATGGTTGAAGAAAATCAAAAGGGGATTCATCCCGTATTTTTTCTTCAATGTCCAAACTTGGAAATGCGAGTCCTTGCCGCCGCTCACCGGCACGATGCAGTCGTGGCTGTTGCCGCGTTTCTTGGCGAGCTGCTTGGCCTCGTCGAGAATCTTCTCCAGCATTTTTTCCCGCTGACCCCAATCCACTTCCAATTTTTTGCGGCTTTCGTGATAACGGCAACCGCTGCACACCCCTTCGTCATCAAAAATAATCGTGGGACGGGCGTTTTCCGGGTAAAGGCAACGGGCGCAGTATCGCATAAATAAAAGAGGGATTGTAAGTTCGCGGCTTCTTGGAGGCAATTAAAACCTCTGGCCTTCAGCGCGGACGTGGACGCCGGCTTGGTGCAGGTGGCGTTTGGCTTTGACCGTGGCGTGTTCGGTGTAGTGGAAAAGATTCGCGGCGGCGACGGCGTCGGCTCCGGCGCGGATGCCTTCGACAAGGTGTTGCCAGTCGAAGACGCCGCCGAAGGCGATGACGGGAATCTCCACAGCGGCGCAAATTTTTTTGAGTTCGGCGAGGTCGTAGCCTTTGCGATTGCCGTCGTGGTCAATGGAGTTGAAGAAAATTTCGCCCGCGCCGAGTTTTTCCGCTTTCATCGCCCACTCTTTCGGGGAGCAGCCTGTGGAGCGTTGACCGCGATCCACCATCACCACGGCTTTTCCTTTTTCATCGCGCTGAACGTCGAGGGAAGCCACGACGCATTGTTTCCCCAGCCGCCGTGACATTTGTTGAACCAGCTTCGGGTCGTCGGCGACGACTGTGTTGAGCACGAGCTTATCCGCGCCGCTCTGGAGCAGCAACAGACCGTATTCCATGTCCGTGATCCAGCCTCCGACGGAAAGCGGGACGAAACATTTTTGGGAGATGCGTTTGACCGTTTCCGCAAAGCTGGCGCGCGAGGAGGCGTCGCGCGAGACGTTAAGGATGACGATTTCGTCCACAGCCCATTTGTTGAAGCATTCGATGGCGTGGACGGGGTCGTAATGAATCGAGTTAGTGTGCTTGAACTTCACACTTTGCACGACGCGCCCGTCGCGGATGATGAGAATGGCAATAAGGCGTTTCTTTAACATTTGAGGAAGTTGGAAAGGATTTTAAGTCCCTCCCGTTGGCTTTTTTCGGGGTGAAATTGCGCGGCGTAGAGGTTGTCCCGCGCAAGCATCGCCGCGAAAGTTTGCCCGTGCTCGCACGTCGCCAGCACGTCTTTTTTGTTTTTACAAACGACGTGGTAGCTGTGCACGAAGTAAAAATCGCTTCCGTCGGGAACGCCTTCAATTAAAGGCGATTTTTTTTGGAAAGACACGCTGTTCCATCCGATGTGCGGGATTTTTACGCCCGCCTTCGCTTTCAAGCGCACCACTTTGGCGTCAATCCAGTTCAGGCCGCGATGGTCGCCTCCTTCTTCCGAACTGGAAGCGATCAACTGCATCCCCAAACACACGCCCAGCAACGGCGTTCCTTTTTCGACGGCTTGGGTCAAGGCTTCGTCCAAGCCGCGCTCGCGCAGAATCCGCATCGCGTCGCCGAACGCGCCGACGCCGGGCAGAATGATGCGGTTGAATTTTTTGACTTCTTTGGGGTGTTGGACGACGGCTGGTTGCGCGCCGATTTCCTTCAAGGCGTTTTGCACGGAGCCGATGTTGCCCATGCCGTAGTCTATGATGGCGACTTTCAAGTTTTTTAGCTTTGCGACAAATCCGCCCACTGAATCATCTCGCCCGCTTTTTTGGGAGCGAGGACTTTTTTGCCGAGAAGAACGTCCGTTTGAGTAGGGCTGATGCCTGTGCCGGGGCGGCTGAATTCCAGCGCGTTTTCGGCCAACGGCTCGCCTTGCTTCATGTCCTTTTTATAAAAACAACTGCGGCGCGTCATTTTTCTTTTCGCGCGTTCCTCCGTCGTCATGAGGCGTCGCGTCGTTCCCATCGCGGTTTCTACTTGGCGAATGGTTTTGACAAATTCCACCGCTTCGTCCGGTTCCAAAGAAAAAATGTGTTCCACGCTCGGCGTCGCGCGGTCAAGCGTGATGGTCTTTTCCACAAGATTCGCGCCCAAGGCCACCGCCGCCACGTCCATGTCATGCCCCGGCGTGTGGTCTGAATAAGCAATCGGCATTTGAAACATCTGTTTCAGCGTCGGGATGATTCTTAAATTGATGCTCTCCAAGCGCGCCGGATAACCCGACGGGCATTGGTGAATGATAATGCGGTTGTTCCCTTCGCTCCGCGCCACGTCCACCGCCGCTTCCACTTCGCCGATGGTCGAACCTCCTGTGTCCAACTGCAGGCACAAACCCGTTTTCGCCGCGTAACGAATGAGCGGGTGATGATCCACGTCGCCCGAGCAAATCTTGATTGAATGCGCGCCGATCTCATACACGAAATCAATGTCTTGTTGAGAACTGACCGTCGCAAAGAAAAGCAGGCCGGCTTGATCCGCGCTTTTTTTAACCTCTTTCCACTCCTTCAACGTCAACGTCCGGCGCTTCAAGATTTGGTAAAGCGATTCGGAAACTTCCTTCGTCTCGCCGGTCTTTTTGTTGACAAGAATCGTGTAAGAAAAAAGCTGCTTCTTGTCCGCCACCATGCGGTCAGGGTCGAGAATTTGAAATTTCACCGCGTCTGCGCCAGCTCGAGCCGCCACATCAACTAATGCTTTGGCGTTTTCCAACCCGCTATGCGTCGCGCCCGCTTCGTAAGTGATAAAACAAGGCTGCCCGTCTCCGATTACGCGATGTCCGAGTTCAATTGTCATAAGGCAAGGAACTTAGCATGAGCTGCCTTCCTTGGGCAACGGCTGAATTTGACGGTTTGAGAAAAGGTCACATTTTCATTTATTGTGAATACGGAAGAAATGGAATCCTTAGCTGCTGACGCGGACAATTTTATTCAGCAGGCGAAATTTCTTTTAGAGGCTTTTTCTTCGTCTTCTACATGTGGCCGTGGGTTTGTGCAACGGAGATTATTAGCCTCCATTAAGAGTGTTTCTTTCTACCTCTATCGGCCTTATAAACCTGTAATAAGCCCTACGTCAGTTCCTAAAAAATTGAAACTTGTAACAGACGTTACTGACAAAGAGCCTGCTCCAGTGAGATCAACGATTGCCGAGCAGAAGATGAGATTGATAAATGAGTTTGTAGAGGTTGTTGTAGAAAAAGAAAAGGAGGAAGCGACGCAAATTAAGGGACGGAGAAGTAACAAAAGATTGGAGATGTCGGTTGAAGCTGCCTTGCGGTGCTTGGTTAAAATTTGGCCGGAGCAAGAACCGCATGCGGCTTGTGAGAAGTTGGAATTTTTGGATAAGTTTAAGCGGGAAGTCGGACCGAAAGTAAGAGGCGAAATTAAGGAATATTTTGACCCACGCACTTCCCGTGAAAGTTGGAGATGTTTTAATGCAAGCGCTTTTCTTAGCAGTTATGAATTTTTGTACAGAAAAGAGGAAATGGAGAGAGAGAGGGGGGTGGATTCGCGCGGGCATTTAGATGGTTCACAGAGGGAACAATTAGAGGAGGTAGACGCGTTTTTTGTGAACGTGAGGGAACTGAAAAAAAATGGAGAGGAATCTAATTATAAGGCTAAAAAGGTGATAGAATCTTTTTTCGACGTCCCTGATAAACAGACAGTAGCTGGAGCATGTTTGGATGCGATGCAAGCTTCAATAGGGCTTTGGGAATCTCTCATGGGTTTTTCAACAGGGTCAGACAAGGCCGAAGATAATAAAAGTAAAGAACACTAGGGCTTGCTTCCGTTCTTTGAAGTTTATAGATTTCTTTCGTCTCAACCAAGAAAGGACATTTATGTGTAAAAAAATTGTTTTAGCTGTGTTGGCGGTGTTTGTGGCGTGGTCGG
>JAZDII010000062.1:0-12265 GCA_043805085.1 bacterium | reverse complement strand
TCGCCTGCGCCGAGCACGACAAACTGCGCGCGCATTTGCGTGACGACGCGACCAATGACATCCCGCAGCAAATCCAATCCCTTTTGCATCACGAACCGTGAAATCACGCCGAAGATAGGAATCGTCGGGTCTTCCTCAAGTTTGAATTGTCGCTGCAGCTCCGCCTTGCAAGCGGCCTTGCCACTCAAATCCCCCGCCGAATACTTGGCCGGAATCAGCGCATCCACGGCTGGATTCCAAACATGCGGATCAATGCCGTTCAGAATGCCGACAAGATCGCCCGACCTAAATTTCAGCACATCGTGCAACCCGCAACCGCCGACAGGCTCCTGAATTTCGCGCGCGTACGAGGGGCTGACCGTGGTGAGCTTGGTCGCGTGATAAATGCCGCCCTTGAGCATGTTGGCCCAGCCAAGGGACTCAAGGCCGTCCGCGCGGAACGTCCAATCCGGCAAACCAGTCATGGGCATCAAACTGGGATGAAACACGCCTTGGTGCTCGAGGTTATGAATCGTCAACACCGACGCCGTGCGGCTCAACGGCCCGCGCGATTCCGTTGTGTTCAGCATCACGGGCAGCAACGCCGTTGGCCAATCATGCGCATGAATGACGTCGGGAAACCAGTGAAAGTGATAGCAAATGTCAAGACCGGCGCGGCTTAAAAAAATGAACCGCTCCGCGTTGTCAGCGTGCGAGCCCCAAGGACCTGTATAAACCTCATGCCGATCAAAAAAACCGCCGTGCTCGATAAAATAAATAGGAACGGAACTATCGGGAAGCCGCGTCTCCCAGATGCGGCCATAGCGTTGGTAATCCCCCGTATGAACGACAAGCGGCTTGTCATGCGCTTTCCAATCTTTTTGCGCAGAAATTGAACCGTAAAGTGGACAAACCACGCGAACATCGTGGCCGTTAAATTGCTTGGGCAGAGCGCCGACGACATCCGCCAAACCGCCCACCTTCACAAACGGCGCCACCTCCGGCGCGACCATCAGGATTTTCATCTATCACTCTGATTTGTCACGAACCCAACAATGCGCCAAGAAATTTCTTCTTAAAATTTTCCACCATGAACGGCTTCGCAATGAGGGCGTCGAAACCGAAATCCGAGCATTTCG
Organism: bacterium; assembly: GCA_043805085.1. Taxonomy (GTDB): domain Bacteria; phylum Verrucomicrobiota; class Verrucomicrobiia; order Methylacidiphilales; family Verrucolacustridaceae; genus JAZDII01. Next base: position 11,147 of record JAZDII010000062.1, on the reverse strand, counting down.
CTTTGCCTAGAAGGAGATACGGATGGCCTGTGCACAAAATGATGACGAGACTCGGCTTGCCGTTCCGCAAATTCTCCACCAGCTCCTTGCCGCTCATCTCCGGCATCAACAAATCAACAATGGCGGAAGAAAAATGCGACGGCCCCATCGAACGAAACGCCTCCAGCGCCTCGACGCCGTTAGAGGCTGGAACAGGGTTGAAATCCATCTCTTTGAGCACGTCGCAAATAATCGAACGGACGGCCTGATCGTCATCAACCACAAGAACTGAAGTAGCCATACAAAACCTCTACTGATAATTTACCACAAAAACAATCGAATACAAAATGCCGCGATTGTTTTTTATTTTTAGCAGATGTAAAGTGCCGCTTGATGCCACTTACGCTTTTCGACACCCTAAGCCGCAGCTCCCTGCCCCTGCTTCCTGCTGACGGTAAGATGTTCCGCTTATATTGCTGCGGGCCGACGGTTTATGGCCCAGCCCATATCGGCAACTTTCGCACTTTTGTCATGCAAGACGTGTTGAGACGCACTCTGGAAGCGGGAGGATTAAAGACTAAACACGTCCGCAATATCACGGACGTGGACGACAAAACCATCCGTCAATCTCAAGCCGAAAAGCGTTCATTGGCGGAGTTCACTTCGTTTTGGCGCGAGCGTTTTCATCGGGATTGCAAGGCGTTGAATCTTCTGCCGCCGCACGTCGAGCCAAGCGCAGTGGAGCATATTCCTCAACAAATTCAATGGATCGAGCGATTAATCACCTCCGGTCATGCTTATGTCAAAACCGGCTCGGTTTATTTCAAGGTCAGTTCATTTCCGACTTACGGCGGCCTCTCGCGCCTGAAAGAACGCGAAATCACAACAACCCACCGGGAAAGCTGCGACATCGAAGACGCGGACGAGTATGAGCGCGATTCCGCCGCGGATTTTGCCCTTTGGAAAGCGCGCAAGCCGGAGGACGGCGACAACTTTTGGAACAGCCCTTGGGGCGAAGGACGCCCCGGCTGGCACATCGAATGCACGGCCATGTCCACCCAATATCTTGGCGAAACGATTGACCTCCATTCCGGCGGGGCGGACTTGTGCTTCCCTCACCATGAAAATGAAATCGCCCAAACGGAAGCCATTACCGGCAAGCCTTTTGCGCGACATTGGTTTCACATCGCCCATCTTTTAGTGGAAGGCAAAAAGATGAGCAAAAGCCTCGGCAATCTTTACACTTTAGATGATGTCCAAAAATGGGGGCACACGGCGATGGAAATGCGCTACGTCCTCCTCTCCGGCCATTACCGCCAGCCGCTTAATTTTACTAAAGAATCCCTACAAGCCGTCCATAGCGCGTTGGAAAAGATGGCTAAATTCGACGCCCACCTGCGGCAGGTTGGCATTACCACCGCACCAACAAAACACGGCGGCGCGTTTGAAAAAGCATGGGAAGTTTTGAATGATGACCTGAACACCCCCGAAGCTCTTGGACAAACCTTTTCGGCGATGAAGGAAGTCGAAGCTCAACTCCGTGCGAACGCTTTAAAAGATACGGAACAAACAATTTACGGATGGTCGCGCATGATGGCCGCGCTTGGCCTCACCTTTCCTTCCGCAAAAGAAAACGCACCCGCGCCGCCGGAAATTCAGCAACTCGCCGAGCAACGCTGGCTCGCTAAACAAGCCAAAGACTGGGCCAAAGCGGATGAACTGCGCAAAAAAATCGCCGAAGCGGGGTGGATAGTGCAGGATAAACAAGGAAAGTATGAGTTAGTTCCTACCTTTGTTACCGCGGTGTTGCAGGAGTGTGAGAAGAATAAAGTCTTCGATTGCTAATTAGCAACGAGCCATCATTCTTCCCGTTTTTTTGGTTCATTATTTTTTAACTGACACACTCACAGTAACTTAATCTCTTCTTACTATTTCGCCCCAATTGGACAAATTAAACTTTCAACCCAATTGTTAAAATTGTGTTCCGAAGCAAAAATCCCGGGAAAGCGCTGATCTATTTCCTTTCGATTGCATGCTTTAAGCTCAGCAACAGCTAAACCATCTGACACACCTGTGTGATAAGCCTCAACAGAGAAAAAATGTGCATCCTCATTTACCAGCGACTTAAAAGGTCTCCCAAGGATCAAAGTAATCTTGCTTCCATCGGGATTGAGTTGCTCAAAAGTTCCTGGCTTCCCTTTCACGGGTTGAAGGGTTTCAGGGTTAATTTTGTTAAAAATACTATCGTTCATTTTTATTCTTTGTGCACTCCCAGTAGCTTCGTCAAATGAAGGGAATTTTTTTGCATGTTTGTTATGTTGGTTGAGGTTGACTTGATCAAAAAAATATTGAGCAATTCTATTATCTCTCTCCCCTTGACTCCTCCTCGACAAGTTCTTAGTTTCTTCCGATGACTCCTTTGCAAGAATTAAGGCACTCGGCCGCGCACGTGATGGCGGCAGCGGTGCTGCGGCTTTTCCCGCAGGCGCAGCTTGATATTGGCCCGCCGACGGATGCCGGTTTTTATTACGATTTCGACATCGAACACCGCTTCACGCAAGAAGACCTCGTTAAAATCGAGGAAGAGATGAAAAAAATCATTGTGGAAGATCAGCCTTTCGTGCGTTCCGAAATGGCACGCGAAGAGGCGAAAGCGTTTTTTCAAAACCGCAATCAACCTTACAAAATCAGCCGCGTTGACGACATCCCGGAAGGCGAACTCATCACCTCTTATCAAAGCGGCGACTTTGTTGACCTCTGCGCCGGGCCGCATGTGAAATCCACCGGCTGCATCAAGGCGTATAAGCTGTTGAGCATCGCCGGCGCGTATTATCGCGGCGACGAAAAGAACAAGCAGCTCCAGCGCATTTACGGCACGGCTTTTTTCACGCAAGCCAAGCTTGACGAATTTCTTAAACTGCAAGAACTGGCCAAACAACGCGACCACCGCAAGTTGGGCAAGGAATTGCAATTATTCACCTTCGACCCCGATGACGTCGGGCCGGGGCTGCCTCTTTGGATGCCTCGCGGCGCGGCGATGATTGAGGAGCTGGAAAAGCTGGCCAAGGAAACGGAATTTGCCGCCGGTTACGAGCGCGTGCGCACGCCGCACATCGCGCGGGAGAGTCTGTATTTGACTAGCGGGCATTTGCCGATTCTTTACAAAGATTCCATGTTCCCGCCGATGGAGTTTGCAGAAAACATCGGCGGCGAGAAGGTGCGCTATTATTTGAAGGCGATGAATTGCCCTCATCACCATAAAATTTTCGCCGCCGTGCCGCGCAGTTACCGGGACTTGCCGCTTCGCCTCGCCGAATACGGCGCGTGCTACCGCTACGAGCAATCCGGCGAGCTTTTCGGCATCATGCGCGTGCGTTCCATGCAAATGAACGACGCGCACATTTATTGCGCGGAAGAACAATTCGCCAGCGAATTTAAAGCAGTGAACGAGCTTTACCTGAAATACTTTCGCATCTTTGGCATTGAAAAATATCAAATGCAATTTTCCACGCACGACCCGTCGCGGCTCGGCCAAAAATTTGTGGACGAACCGGAACTATGGAAAAAAACGGAAGACATGGTGCGACGCACGCTCGTGGAATCGGGCATCAACTTCGTCGAAGTCCCCAACGAAGCGGCATTTTACGGGCCGAAGATTGACGTGCAAGTGTGGAGCGCGATTGGCCGCGAGTTCACCCTCGCCACCAACCAAGTGGACTTCGCCGTGCCGCGCCGTTTCAACCTCGAATACACGACGGCGGAAAACACAAAAGCCACGCCGATTTGCATCCATCGCGCCCCGTTGGGCACGCACGAACGGTTCATCGGCTTCCTCATCGAACACTTCGGCGGCGCGTTCCCTGTGTGGCTGACGCCGGAACAAGTGAGATTCCTCCCCATCAGTGACGCCCAGTTGCCCTACGCTCAAACCTTGCACGAGGAATGCAAGGCGCTTGGTCTTCGTTCCTCCATAGATCAACACGCCGACAAAATCGGCGCAAAAATCCGCCGCGCGCAATTGGACAAAGTCCCCTACATGCTCGTCATCGGGGCAAAAGAAGCCGCCGCGCAAACCGTCGCCGTTCGCTCCCGCGCGAAGGGCGATGAAGGTCCGCAGCCGTTCCGCCAGTTTTTGGATAGGATTTTGAAGGAAGTCAAAGAACGAACGCTGACGTGCTAACGCAGCGTTGAGCCTTGAAATCATGCCATGCGTCGGTTAGCTTTCGTGAAAGCGATTGATGAAGTATTACTACACCAACACCGACAATGAACCGGTTGGCCCCGTTGAAGAAAAACAACTGCGCCAGCTTTATATTGACGGCGAGATAGAAGGAAGCGCGTGGGCCATTGAAGAGGGCGGCAACGAATGGCAATCCCTTCTTTCTTTACTCACGGGACAACCTAAACCGCCGCCGAATTTGCCCCCGCCTCCGCCGCCGCGCCCTTCGACAATCCGCTCCTCTTCGCCTCCTTTCCGCTCACCCACTAAAATGGAAGAAGCCATCAGAGTGGCGAAGAAACTGCGCGATGAATTTTCCCCGTCATCCAAACCCATCAAATCACTTCAACCGCAGCCTCCAACCAAACCGCGCGTCATCCATCTCATCGCGCTTTTAAGCGTGGCGAGCGGAGCGGCGAGTCTTTCTTGGGGATTCGGCCTGATTGCATTCGGGCTGCATATCTTTTTCATCGGCGTCATTTTCACCATTATTCCCGCGCTTTGCTGTCTTCTTCTTGGCTCCTTAAACATCATTTACGGCATGAAATTATTTTTTTCGATGCCCACCCCTCCCGCCAAGCATTTGGCTGTTTGTGACGTGGCTTCGATTTTGGTTTTTAACTTGATTGCCTGCGTCTTTGGCGTCATCAATCTTACTTTGTATAAGGAGGAAGTTGTGGTTCAATACTTTAAAACAAATTCTGCCGACTTGAAGAAAATATGAAAATTTCGATGACTTCCTTTTGTCGTATCGCTGCGGTTGGCTTGAGCGTGTGGTTTATAGGAAATTCTTTTTCCGCTTACGCCGTGACTTCTTTTTATGTTTATGGAACGAAAAAAACAGTTTTAGAGAAGACGACTGAAAAAAAAGAGGAAGCTCCCCTCGTCTATGAAGCAAGATTCCAAGGAAGCTATCTCTCTGAAAACCGTCGCGTACCGCAAGCTTACCGCGAAGCTTTGCAAAGATTGGAAAACGATTATGATCACGGCGCCGTTAGCGCGGATTTTTATCACTGGAAAAAATACAAGCTTACGGAAGAATTCCAGCGCCAGAAAAATTTGCGTTATTAATAATGTTGGCAATGGGACAAAAGCGTTAGAGCAAAAAGAACGTAGAACTTTAACGCCACGCCAGCACAGCTATCCCCGCCCTCAACCAAAGCGGAACGGTCAACAATCCCAAAACAAGGCTAAAAAGGATAACGGAAAATCCCACTCTGACGTCGCCTTGATAACGTTTGATGAAGACGATGGTAAAAATGCCAGCGGGCATGGCGGCATGAACGACGAGGACTTCTTTCAATTCTTGCGCAACGGGCAGTTTCCATGCTGCCAATAAAAACAGCACAGGCAGCAAAATCTGGCGCACCAGAAAACCGCTCGCCATCACGGCGGGTTGGGGCGTCCACCGCTCTCGCAAAAGCAAATCTATGCCGATAGCTCCGGCCAACAAAATGCCGAGCGGCACGGAACATGCGCCGAGCATGCTCATCGTCACATGCGCAAAGTGCGGAATCCACGCCGTCTGGCCTGATAAATTCAGCGCAACACCTAAAACAAGCGCGACAAGCGGCCCGTTGATCAGCTTGCGCCAATCGTGCGCGACGGAATGCTCTCCGATGGTTGTCATGAGTGTGAAAAGGACGAGCTCCAGCCCCACGTTAAACACAAAAAGCGCGCCTAATGTTTCTTTGCCGAAAAGAACCTGCGTAATGGGAATGGCCACGTAACCGTAGTTGCAAAGACCCGTGGCAAAAGCAAAGCTGCGCCGTTGAAAAGTTCGCGGCAAGTTCAACCACCTCGCCGCCAGCAAAGCCAGCGCGTAGCCGACGCCCAAACTCGCCGCGCCCAATAAAGGAGCCGCCCACAACGTTGTCCCTTGCCTCAATGCTTGATTGTCAAAAACAGATTCAAAAATCAAACAAGGATAGAGCACGTTGATAATCACCCTCATAAGGCTTTGATCAGCCTCCGTCGTCAACCAGCCGACCTTGCGCAAAACGCCGCCGATGCCGACAATCAAAAAGACCGGCAATACTATTTCTAAAATCGTCTTAAAATCATGCGCGTTCATGTCTCTCTACGCTTTCTGCGCTTTGCAAAAAGTTCATCATTAAAAGACATGGTGTTGAGTAAATTTCAAGGCAAAGTAATGCAGCCTTCATTCCGAGAGAGAGAAAACAAGCTCGCCAAAAACACATCGGGCGTTTAAAAAAATTTATTATGAGAGGGTGGATTTTATTTGCCGAAGAAGCGACGAAGCTCAAGCCGGAAACTTATGAAATAGATCGCTTCGTCAAAGAAGCAAAAGCGAGCAAAATAGACATTGAAGTCATTCACCCCAATCAAATTGACCTCATTGTGCCCGGTGATGATCCCAAAAGCGTGTTGCTTGATGAAAAAGCCGTCACTCTTCCTGATTTCATCTTGCCCCGGCTGGGCGCGGGAACAACCTATTTTGCCTTGGCCGTCATCCGTCATCTTGAAGGGCTTGGCGTTTATAGTTTAAACAGTTCTCGAAGCATTGAAACGGTGAAAGACAAACTTTTCACTCAACAAATCCTTGCCGCCAACGATCTCCCCGTGCCTAAAACCATGCTCGTGAAATTTCCCATCGAAGCAGACGTCGTGGAAAAACAGCTCGGCTTCCCTGTGGTCATCAAACCCATTTCAGGAACGCAGGGCCACGGCGTTTATCTTAGCGAAAAAAAAATCAAATTTAACGACATCATGCAGCTCGTCAATTCCACCAGTGGCGATCCTAACATTATCCTCCAACAATTCATTCAAAATAGTTATGGACGAGATTTGCGCGTTCTCGTCGTCGGTGGCCGCGTTGTAGGATGTATCGAAAGAAAAGCGTCGAAGGAAGGATTTAAAGCTAACTTTTCCAGCGGCGGCACAATGAGCCCCTTCACGCTCACGCCTGAAATAGAATGGCTGGCGACAAAAACCGCCAGCATCCTCGGCTTGGAAGTTGCAGGCGTTGACCTTCTTTTTGACGGCTCTCATTTCAAAGTTTGCGAGGCCAACTCCGCGCCGGCCTTCGAAGGAGCGGAAAAGTGTTTGAAAAATCTTAACATGCCCAAGGAGATTTTTGATTTTATCCGCGTTCGCCTTGGAGTCTTTTCTTAAAAATAATATTCCAGCGTAACTTAATCTTTTTTGTCGCAACTGTCCGATCTTAAAGGTGAGGAAGGAAGGTATAAATTCATGCATTGGACGCCGCAGCAGGAAGAAAGCCGCTCGCTGGTGAAAATTTTCAACGAAAAAAAACTGCGACGCGTTGCTGTCTTTGTTTTTAACCAACAAGGCGCCATGCTGGCTCACGGCACGCCTGTAGAACTGCAACGGCAAAAGGTTGGGAACAAAGTTTTTCTGGGCGAGGAAGTCCTTCCCGCCTAGAAGAGCCTATGGCTCAAATTGAACAATGGCTTTCCACGGTGAGCGGCTGGGTCTGGGGGCCGCCGCTTCTCATCCTCCTTTTCGGCACGCATCTTTTTTTGACGTTTCGTCTCGGCATTATTCAACGCTACCTCGGCCTTGCGATTCGCCTTTCCTTTCAGAAAGATGAAGGCGCGAAGGGTGATGTCAGCCACTTTAGCGCGCTGGCAACGGCTCTGGCGGCGACAGTCGGCACAGGCAACATCATCGGCGTGGCGACGGCCATCGCCGCAGGCGGGCCGGGCGCAGTGTTGTGGATGTGGTTGACGGGCGTGTTTGGTATCGCCACGAAATACGCGGAAGCCCTTCTTTCCGTTAAATACCGCATCACCACACCGACAGGCCAGATGGCCGGCGGACCGATGTACGTCCTCGAACGCGGCATGAAATGCCGATGGCTAGCCATCGTCTTCGCCGCATTCACCGCCGTCGCCGCATTCGGCATCGGCAACATGGTTCAAGCCAACTCCATCGCCAAAATGACGCAGGAAACGTTTCACGTCGCACCGTGGATGAGCGGCGTGGTAATGACAATTCTGACGGCGGCGGTCATTCTAGGCGGTATCCGATGGATCGCTCATGTCTGCGTCGTGTTTGTGCCGTTCATGGTCGTCGCCTACCTCGGCGGCTGCTCGATTCTTCTCTTCGTCAAAGCAAGCACATTGCCGCACACGATTTCTCTCATCTTCCAATCAGCATTCACTGGCCAAGCCGCTCTCGGCGGCTTTCTTGGCGCAGGCGTGCGGGAAGCAATGAGATACGGCATCGCGCGCGGCTTGTTTTCCAACGAATCGGGCTTGGGCAGCGCGCCGATTGTCGCCGCGGCAGCGAAAACCAAAGACCCCGTGCGGCAAGCCCTCGTCTCCGCCACCGGCACGTTTTGGGACACCGTTGTCGTCTGCGCGTTCACCGGTCTTGTGCTGGTGAATTCAGGCGAATGGGTGAAAGGGCTGGACGGAGCGTCATTGACGAAGGCCGCTTTTGAGGATTTGCCCGTCGTCGGCCCGATTTTGCTAAACGTCGGCCTGTTCACCTTCGTCTTTTCCACCATCCTAGGCTGGTCGTATTATGGCGAAAAAGCGGTGGAATATCTCATCGGAACACCCTCCATCCGTTACTATCGCTGGTTATGGGTCGGCGCGGTCATGCTGGGGTCGGTCGTTTCCCTCAAAATGGTCTTCGACTTCGCCGACATCGCCAATGCGCTGATGTCCCTGCCCAACCTCATCTCCCTCATCGCGCTCAACGGCGTCATCGCTGCCGAAACACGCCGCTATTTTGCCTCTTGACGGAACAGGCGGAATGACACACTCCGTCGCATGGCTACCAAAAGTGATAAAAGAAAAAAGGCTTTAGAAAAACAAGCAAAAGCAAACGCCTCAAGAAGGGCTGAAGCGAAAGCAAACGGCAAGGAAACCGAAGCACAAAAAAGGTTAGAAATAGAAGCCGCACAAAACGGGCTAACAGTAAAACAAATGCTTGCATCGTCGCAAGAGGACACAGTCGCTGATGCTCAATATGCTTTAGACGCCGCTTTGAGGCAGTACCGGTTAAATGGGAAAAGCGACCTTACCGCAAAAAATCTACACGAAGCTGCTTGTGGTTTATTGGCAGTTCAAAAACAGAACGTTACTGAAGAAGCAATTGCAGTTGTTCTTAAAAATAAAAGAGTCTCTGAGGAAGAAATCGCAAGAATGATTGAAACCGCAAACTCCTCACCTTTCCCCACTTTAGAAAACGGTGCGCCCGTTGAAGAAGAAGAAAAATCTGTCTTACAAACACAAGAAAAATTAGAAGAAGTTGATGAGAATACATTGTTGGAGCGCTACACAAACGCTTACCAAAATTTTGTAACGTTAAATGCTCGCGCAAACGACTGGCGTTTTACACGCAGCATTAAAAAAGAAAAACGGGAACGTCAAAATGCAGAAAAAGCAAGAACCTCGCTAATTCAATATCGGCAAGCATTCATAAACCATCATTTACCCCCCGAAGAGCTCGACAAGCATACCATTTCACAAAGCTCATGGATAGAAATTTTTAAAGAAGGAGCGATGACCCGCTCATTAACCCAAATGCAAAACGAAATAGAAAGATTAAACTCTGATATCAATTGGGATAAGAGCCATTGGAAGTTGCTTCCTTCAGAAATCAAAGAGCTGGAGCGCAAACGCAATAGGCTAGCAAAATTAGAAGAAACTCTGCGGGTTACCTCTCAAACCTTAGAAAACGCGCCCTTTTTTTTCTCCACAGCCCAAACACCCTCCCAAGTAAAATCTGCGATGGTTGACATTCCCTCCACCATCCGCGCTCAAATCCCAACCGCTTTCCGCAACCGCTTTGAAGCCGCCGAAAAAGAATTTTTCGGCCCCGACGCAGCAAAATATCCGTTAACGAGAAAAGCCATGCTCACCGCAACCTACGCAGACTTACGCAAAGCCGAAGAATTGTTTGACGTGCCCGCAAAAGACCGCATCGACAGCGTCCAACTTCCTCAACAAAACAACTATCTTACCCCGCCTCAAAGCGGACGACGGCTCAACAGATTTAACTAACCCCTCTTCGGCGGCTGAGTCGTAAAGGCAATGTTCCAGACCTTGGCAGCCTTGCAAATGTCAATCACGCGGATGACGTTTTGGTAAGGCGTTTCCGCGTCGGCGCGGAGGATGACGGCTTGGTCGGGGAAATCATTGGTCACTTTCGTTAAAATATTCGCAAGCTCCTTCACTGAAAGGACGCGCTTGTTGATGATAATCTCGCCGTCGCGGGTAACGTTGATCAGAATCTCGCCCGGCATGCGCAAGGAAGTCTCGCCTTGCTGCGCCACAGGAAGACGCACGCTTAGCTCGGCCTCATAGCGCGAGATATTCCACGTCAACAAAAAGAACGTGAGCAGGAAAAGAATCACGTCAATAAACGGCGCAAGCTGCAACGTCATGCTCTCGTTGTGGATGTGACGCTGAAAGCTCACTTAGGACTCCTTCTTGGCTTCGCCGAGGCGATGATACGTTTTCACGAGCAACTCCGCCAACGAACTCTCCAGATACGTCACCAGCGTCAACACGCGCGAGCGGAAATAAGCGTAAAAGAACATGGCGACCAACCCGATAGAAAGCCCCATCGCCGTGGCAACCAACGCCTGCGAAACGCCTCCCGCCAGCAACAACGTGCGCATTGGCGTTGCGTCGCTGGCAATCGAACCAAACGCGCGCAAAATGCCGACCACCGTGCCGAGGAGGCCGACCATCGGCGCCATGACGCCCATATCCATCAAAAGCTGCGTCGGCTGATTCATCCGCGCCGCTTGGCGCGCGCCTTCCGCGTCCGCAATGTGCTTAAGCGAGTCCATGTCGAGCGTCGGGTTATCGCGCGCGAACGCAATCACCTTGCTCAACACACGCGCGGCGACTTGGTTGGTCTGATCGCAAAGATCAAGCAACCCTTCAAGGTGCTTCTTCTTCAAATATTGATGCGCCTTGTCGAGGAAATTTGCGCTGGCTATATT
>JAZDII010000061.1:0-10563 GCA_043805085.1 bacterium | reverse complement strand
GTCAACTGCCGCCGCGTCAAAAAGGAAAAGTATTTAAGTTATATTACGCGACGCAAGTTCCGGAAGAATCCGCAACGCCGACGCTCACCGCGTTCGTGAACGATCCCAAGCTTCTGCCCGATACTTACCGCCGCTATCTTGAACAACAAATCCGCCGCGAATACCCCTGCCAAGGCTGCCCTATTCGATGGATTTTTAAGGCGCGCCGGGAAGCGAAAGCCGGAAACAAATCTTAACCTATTTTCTCCTAAAAAAACTTCGCTAAAAGGCTTGTTTTAAGCCTTTAGCGAAATGTTAAAAAAATGCCGCAAAATACGTTGACGCCACTACCTGTAGTAGTAGGATGACCCTTGCTCTAGCTTATGTTGTGAGGTTGCCCACCCTTGCTAAAAAAGTTAATTTGATGGGAACTGATCAAAGTCAAGCGGAAAAAGGAGATTTTTTTAAGATGAATGCATCCAATGAAACGGTCGCCACCCAGCCCAAAACGCCCTCCACAACAAAACGCGCCGTTCCTGCGCGCGAAAAGGGTCTTTCTTTTGAACGTGTTTTCAGCACGGCAGATAAGCATCCCTTTGACGAAATAGAATGGGAACTGCGAACGGCAGAAATCACCGGCGACAAGGGCGAGGCTCTTTTTAAGCAAGAAAATGTGGAAGTGCCTAAGACGTGGAGTGTTCTGGCCACCAAAATCGCTGTCTCGAAGTATTTTTATGGCGACGTCTCTCACGGAACCGATCCCAAGAGCGGCGGGCGTGAAACGTCTGTGCGTCAATTGATTAGCCGCGTCACGCGAACGATTGCGGATTGGGGCGTCAAAGACGGTTATTTTGCTTCAGAAAAAGATGCGGAAGTATTTCACAATGAGTTGACATGGCTTTGCGTGAACCAATACGGCGCCTTTAATTCCCCTGTCTGGTTTAATGTGGGTCTTCATCATCAATATGGCATCGGCAACAAAAGCGCGCGCGGCAATTTCTTTTTTAATCCTCACACGAACAAAGTTGATCGGGCGAGCACGCAATACGAATACCCACAGTGCAGCGCGTGCTTCATTCAAAGCGTGGATGACAACATGGAATCCATCATGGAACTGGCTCGCAGCGAAGCGATGCTGTTCAAATTCGGCTCCGGCACGGGTTCTGATCTCTCCACCATCCGTTCGACGCGTGAAAAATTAAGCGGTGGCGGACGCCCCAGCGGCCCTCTTTCGTTCCTTAAAGTCTATGATCAAATCGCCAACGTCGTGAAATCCGGCGGCAAGACGCGCCGCGCGGCGAAGATGAATTCCCTCAAAGACTGGCATCCGGACATTGAAGAATTCATCGAAGCCAAAACCAAGGAAGAGAAGAAAGCGTGGGCGTTGATTGAGCAAGGTTACGAGGGCAATTACAACGGCGATGCTTACGGCTCGATCATGTACCAGAACGAAAATTTAAGCGTCCGCGCCAGCGACTCCTTTATGGAAGCGGCCATTCAAGACAAGGAATGGTGGACAAGAACCATCCGCGACAACAAACCGTGTGAAAAAAAGCGCGCAAAGGCCCTGCTTTATAAAATCGCGGAAGGCACATGGACTTGCGGCGATCCGGGGATGCAGTTCGACGACACGATTCATCTTTGGCACACATGCAAAGGAAGCGGGCGGCAACATGCCTCCAATCCTTGCTCGGAATATCTCTTTCTTAATGACACCGCTTGCAACCTTGCTTCGTTGAACTTGATGAAATTTAAGAAGCCCGAAGGCACATTTGACGTGGCACGATTCAAAGCAGCGGTTCGCACTTTTATCATCGCTCAAGAAATTTTGGTGGATAATTCCAGTTATCCCACTGCGGCCATTGCGGAAAATTCCCATCTCTTTCGCTCTCTTGGGCTTGGCTACGCCAACCTTGGCTCGCTGATCATGAGCTATGGCTACGGCTACGACTCTCACGAAGGCCGCGGCTTGGCCGGCGCGATCACGGCGATGATGACTGGCCACGCTTATGCCACGAGCGCGGAAGTTGCTTCGCACATGGGATCGTTTTCTTCTTACCACAACACGCCGTCCAACGGTAAAAACGGCTCTTTTGTTCCGGACAACGCGGAATCTACGTTGGAAGTCATCCGCCTCCACCGCAAAAAAGTGTGGAGCATTGACTCTTCCTGTCCTGATTATCTTCGCCATGAAGCCATCTCTGTGTGGGATAATGCTCTCAAAACGGGTGAAAAACATGGCTACCGCAACGCCCAAGTCAGCGTCCTTGCGCCAACGGGAACGATCGGCTTTCTGATGGATTGCGACACAACGGGCATTGAGCCGGACATGGCGCTGGTCAAATACAAACTCCTCGCTGGCGGCGGCATGTTAAAAATAGTCAATCAAACCGTTCCCAGCGCGCTCCAATCTCTCGGTTACAACAACGCTCAAATCCAAAGCATCGTCCAATATATTGACAAGAATGACACCATTGAAGGCGCGCCGGATTTGAAGCCGGAACATTTTTCTGTCTTTGATTGCGCCTTTAAACCGGCCAACGGGACTCGTTGCCTCTCCTACTGGGCGCATCTGCGCATGATGTCCGCAGCGCAACCGTTCTTGAGCGGCGGCATCTCCAAAACCGTCAATATGCCCAACGAGGCGACGGTCGAGGACATCATGAACACCTATATTGAGGCTTGGAAAATGGGCTTGAAGGCCGTTGCCATTTACCGCGACGGCTCGAAACTTTCGTCGCCTGTAAGCACAAAGAAGGCTAAAGAGACAGAGAATGGAAAGCCGTCATCTGCGGGAAACGCGCCCGTCCCCGTCCGCCGCAGGATGAGCGACACGCGCCTTTCCTTAACTCATAAATTCGACATCGCGGGACACGAGGGTTACCTCACCGTTGGCATGTATGAAGACAAAACCCCCGGCGAGCTTTTCGTCACGATGGCCAAAGAAGGCAGCACCATCGGCGGCCTCGTGGACACCATCGGCACCTTGGTCTCGCTTTCTCTTCAATACGGCGTGCCGTTGGAAGTGATGATCAAAAAATTCTCCCATGCGCGGTTTGAACCCAGCGGGTTCACAAAAAACCCCGACATCCCAATCGCCAAATCCATCGTGGATTATATTTTCCGATGGATGGGCATCCAATTCATCGCCGGTTACCGCGAAGCCAACTCGCCTCAATCCGCCCAACAGGAATTGCCTTTCGCCGATCTCAAAGCGCAAGAAATGAGATTCGTGAACAAGACGGTTCCTGATCTTTCTCTTAATGAAGACCCGCGCGCCGTCACTCAAGCCATCACGACAAACGAATTAACCGTGCGCTTCCGCGACGGATTGACGTGTCCCGAATGCGGCTCGTCAAAAATCAAGCACACAGGCAGTTGCGCCACATGTTTGAACTGCGGCGCGTCGTTAGGGTGCAGTTGAACGTTTTTCATTGGACAAACCCTCTGCCCTCTTTTAGAACCGCCGTATGAGTGAAGCATTCGTCCTCCCCGGAATCAGTTGGCTGGAGTCCCTCACGCCAGAAGAGCGTCAGTTGTTCACATCGTTCGGTGAAATTATATCTCTGCCGCCTAAAGAAATCATCATCCGCGAAGGAGAGGCGCAGCCTTATCTTTTCTTTGTCCTCAAAGGCATGCTTTCCGTGCGACGCGGCGACGCTGTGGTAGCTGTGGTATGCGAACGGGAATTTTTAGGTGAAATGACGATCGCCACAAAAAACAGATTCGCCAGCGCGACGGTTTTGTCTTTGGAACCTTGTGAAGTTTGGCGCATGAGCCAAAAAACGCTCATGCGGTTCTTTGATGAACACAAAGAATCCGGCATCAAAATCCTCTTGGCCCTGCTCTCTACCGTGTCCGAGCGGCTGTATGCCGTGAACACGGATTTGGCCGAATTGCTTAACGAACGCCGCCGAGGCGATTTTTCTTAGTCTTCGGGCGTTTCAAAGCTTTCTTCGCCTTTTCCCAATAGACGTCCAATTCTTTTAGACTGGAGGACGCGAATTTTTCCGCGCCTATTTTCTTTTCTATCCACTGGAAACGGCGCGTGAATTTGGTCGTTGCCAAACGGCACGCTTGCTCCGCGTCTATTTTGAGATGGCGGCTTAAATTAACGAGGCTGAACAACAAATCGCCCAATTCTTCTTCAATATGCCGGTGAGCAATTTTATGCCGAGCAACGGACTGTTCTAATTCCCTGATTTCTTCTCGAATTTTAGCTAACACAGGCGCTGTTTTTTTCCAATCGAACCCGGCGCGCGCGGCCTTTTTTTGAATTTCCTGCGCTTGCATCAAAGCGGGCAAATGCTTGGGCACGCCGGAAAGAGCCGAGGTGCGTTCCGGCTTCTCTTTTTTCTTAATTTCGTGCCAACGTCCCAAGACCTCATCGGATGAAGAAACTTTGTCTGCGGCAAAGACGTGAGGATGACGGCGAACCAATTTGTCGGCTAATGTGTCGGCCACTGCATTGAAGTCAAACGCACCGCGCTCCTTGGCCATTTGCGCGTGAAAGACGACGTGCAGAAGCACATCCCCTAGTTCCTCCTTCATCGCGCTGTCATCAAGCTCGTCAATCGCCTCAAGCAATTCGTAACACTCCGCCAATAATTGCGGCCTGATGCTCTGGTGATCCTGTTCCCTATCCCACGGACAACCCTGCGGCGACCGCAGCTTGGCCATGATATTGAGAAGTTTTTGGATGGATTGCATATCTTTAGGATATAAAAAAAGCGCTCATCTGTAAAAACAGAAGAGCGCTTTTAGAATCCGCTTTTTTAAAATTACGGATGACCGCGACGAAAAGGAGGCTTGCCGCCGCCTTGTCTGCCCTTGTTAAAAGGGCGTCTGCCGCCGCCAAAACCGCCGCCGGATGAAGAACCGGAACCGCCAGAGCCGCCGCCAAAGCCACCGTGTTCTTCACGCGGACGAGCTTCATTGACGATGATCTTGCGTCCTTCCACTTCCTTGTCATGCAACGTGGCAATAGCTTGTTGAGCTTCTTGATCTGTTCCCATGGTAACGAAAGCGAAGCCTCTCGAACGTCCGCTGAATTTATCCAGAATAATATGGACGTCTGTTACTGCTCCGCATTGTGAAAATAAATCCTGCAACACGCCTTCAGTGACGTTGTCGGCAAGATTTCCTACATAGAGTTTTGTACCCATTTTGATTTTCCTTTCTTTCAACTGCTCCAACTCACTCTTAAAGGAAAACCCTCAAGCGAAACTAGATCGCAGCTTGAAAATGAAGAAGCCAACATAGAGAATACGCGGTTAATAGCAACATAATAAAACAGCAACGGGCGTTTTTTTAAGTTACATCCCCCCCCCTCCGCCCATGCCGCCGAGCTGGCCCTGCCCCTCCCACTGTTGCGGCTTGTTCCACGGAATAGAAGAAACGCGCTGATCCGGCTCTTGTTTCTCCTCCGTAGTGGCGCAACCTTCCAAAAAGAAAATCCCAACGAGGCAAAGGACGAAAATAAACGGTCTCATTTTAAAAGACTTGATCGCCAACTTGGATATCATCTTTCAACCGGTCAGGTACAATATCCGCCGTGGAA
Organism: bacterium; assembly: GCA_043805085.1. Classification (GTDB taxonomy): domain Bacteria; phylum Verrucomicrobiota; class Verrucomicrobiia; order Methylacidiphilales; family Verrucolacustridaceae; genus JAZDII01. Next base: position 5,024 of record JAZDII010000061.1, on the reverse strand, counting down.
GTGACGGCATCCACGGAAACGACGCGCACTTTGCCGATGAACATATCGCCCCGATTGACGTTAAGTTCCGCGCCTTCCGCAAGGTTGTCTTTTTTACCGAGATCCACAACGATAAATCCCCACGGTTTGTTCACGGCTGTGACTTTGCCTATGGGTTTATTAGGATTGGGCTTCGGAGATTGGGACGTTTGCTGCGTCGCGGCAAGTTGAGACCTTAATTCAACCGCCTCTTTCTGAATGGATGCAACACTTGCCTCCAACGCCCTCACTTTGTTTAAAAGCTGCTGGGGCGTTTGTCCTTCAAGCGCTGCTTGAAGAGTTTTTAATTCGTTTTGGACAGATTGTTCATGCGCTTTAGTTTGATCCAGCTCTTTCTTCACTGCCTGAGCTTCTTTCTGATTGCTGTCCAATTCCGAAGCCAGTCTGTCTTTTTCAGCTATTGCGGAATTCAATTTCGTTTGCATGTCTTCCACTGCTTGGCACGTCTCTTTCTGGGTGATTTGAGACAGGGTTTGCGCCTTGCGAAGACTGGCTGCAGGTTCGGCTGTATTGCTTTTAAAACTGCCGATGTATTTGAAATTAGGAATGGCCTGCAAGCTCTCTTCCACAGCTGAAAGCTGGGCTGCATACTGCTGCCTTTGTTTGTAAGTAAAAATACCGAATGTTAAGGAGGCGACACACCCAAAAATAGCCGCCAGTAAAAGGAGTCTGTTAGGCGTAGTCATAACGGAGTTGATATGGCAATCACAGCAAAGGAATCAACAAGCTGTCAACAAGGAATAACTGACAACAACCTAAACACCGCTCCCGCATGTATTTTCTTTTGCATAAAAAATAAACGCATCACGCACAATGCTCGCCAGCTTCGTGATATTCAGCGTCGGCATTGACGCGCCATAAATCAAAATGATCTCCCATAAGATTTTTTACCGACAACATCCCCGTCATCATGGAATGGTCTTGATTGTTGTAACGGTGCATGCCGTTGCGGCCTATGACTTGGACGTTGGCGATTTCATGCAACGCTTCGCCAATGATGCGCACGTCTTCCCGATAGCCAGGGCCATAGACAGGGTAGGCTTTCAACACGCGCACAACCGCCCCGTCTTCCACTTCATTTTTCTTAATCAACCCCAACCGCTCAATCTCCGTCTTGCCGAGTTCTATCAAATCCGCATCCGCCATCGTCCACAGTTCATCGCCTTCAAAACAAAAATATTCCAAGCCGAGACAGATGACGTCCGGGTCAGGCGTCATTTCAGGGCTCCAGTTGTTGAAGTTCTGGATGCGCCCCAAGCGAACGGAGGAATCATGGATGTAAAGCCAGTTATCGGGAAAAGGATTCGCCCTCCGCGCCATGAGCGCCACGGTGAGAAAATCGCGGTAGCGCAACCGCCGCGCCGCTTCCACAACGGGAGGAGGCAAGGCCGGATCAAAAGCGAGAACGCACTCGCGCATCGGCATGGAAATAATAAAATTATCTCCCATCCATTCTTCTCCATGGCCTGCGGCATTGCGCGTAATGAGAGAAAGAACGCGATTGCCCTCGCGCCGAATGCGCGCTACTTCACGCCCCATCTCCACGCGACCGCCTATTTTTAAAAGATCATCCCGCGTTTTTTCCCACATCATCCCCGGGCCAAAGCGCGGATAGTCAAATTCATCTATCAACGTCTTCACCACTTTTGATCCGCGTCCGCGTTGAGGGAACAGCGCCGTCGTCACCGCCTTGAGCAAAGACAAGCCTTTGATGCGCTGCGCCGCCCAATCCGAGCTAATTTCAGAACACGGCATTCCCCAAACTTTCTCCGTGTAGACTTTAAAAAAAATGCTGAACAACCGCGCGCCAAAATGATTCGTTACCCAATCGGTGAACGACCTCACGGGTTCGATAGGAAACAACCGCGCGCGAAAGTAGCTCAACACGCATAAAAAACTTTCCCATACGCCCAAGTTCCACAAAGCGTTGGCGGGACGAAGGGGGTAGTCAAAAAACCTGCCGCGATAAAAAAGGCGGGAAAGCCGCTTGCGTGTGATGAAGTCATGCGGCAAACGCTTTTTCCACCACGTCGTCACCTCGCGGCTCTTGCTGAAAAAACGATGGCCGCCGAGATCGAATCTGAAATCTTTGTAACGAACCGTCCGTGAAATGCCGCCGACATATTGAACATCTTTTTCCAAAACCGTGACGCAAAAACCCTCTTCAGCAGCCTGCGCGGCGGCGGTCAACCCCGCTGGCCCCGCGCCGACGACAATGACGTGACGGTTGGTATTTTGCTCTTTCATGGGGCGTAAATGGCGTAGTTTCTACACAGCAATAGCTTTGACAAGAGGAAAGGAACATCGTTTAAGGCTTTTCCTTGTCGCTTTGGCGTTTAATTGGCACACTTATGAAATTATGATTTCTCGATACTCGCGCCCTCAAATGTGCGCCGTTTGGACGGAGGAAGCCAAGTTCGCGCGCTGGCTGGAAATCGAAATTCTCGCGTGCGAGGGCATGGCGCGGCTTGGCCTTATTCCTCAAAAAGATGCGGCGACTATTCGCGCAAAGGCCAAGTTCGACATCCGAAAAATCAACGAAAACGAAAAACGGACGCACCACGATGTGCTCGCTTTTCTGGAAAACGCCGCTTCTTACGTTGGCCCGGCTGGCCGATGGATTCATCAAGGACTGACTTCTTCCGATTTGCTCGACACGACGCTGGCTCTGCAATTACGCGACGCGGCGGATATTCTTTTGGACGATTTGAAAAAACTGCGCCGCGCCATCGCCGTCAAAGCGCGGAAGCACAAGTTCACACCCATGATTGGCCGTTCTCACGGCATTCACGCGGAACCAATCACGTACGGCCTGAAGCTGGCGTTGATGTATGAAGAATTCGGCCGCGCGGAAACGCGCTTGCGCGAAGCGCGGGCGCAAATTGCCGTCGGCAAGCTTTCCGGCGCGGTCGGCACGCACGCTCACTTAGACCCGCGCGTGGAAGCTCACGTGTGCAAAAAACTCGGCCTGCAACCGGCGCGCCTTGCCACGCAAATCATCCAGCGCGACCGCCACGCGCACTTTCTCTCCACGCTCGCTCTCGTCGGTTCCAGCGTGGAACGCTGGGCGACGGAGTTCCGCCATCTTCAGCGCACGGAAGTTTTGGAAGTGGAAGAATTTTTCGCCGCAGGCCAAAAAGGCAGTAGCGCGATGCCTCACAAGCGCAATCCCATCATCGGCGAACGTTTGAGCGGCCTCGCCCGCGTGTTGCGAGGGAACTGCCTCGCCGCGATGGAGAACGTCGCGCTGTGGCACGAGCGCGATATTTCCCACTCGTCCGTCGAACGCATTATTTGTCCCGATTCCACCATCTTGCTCGATTACATGCTGACCAAACTGGAGGAACTCGTCGCCAAGCAAATCGTTTATCCCGAAAACATGCGGCGCAATCTCAACGCGAGCAAGGGTCTCTATTTTTCCCAAAGCGTGCTCCTCGCCCTCACCAATGCGGGCATGGAACGGCGCGAGGCTTACGAGCTGGTTCAGCGCAACGCGATGCAATGCTGGCGCGGCAAGGAAACGTTGTTGGAGTGCCTTGAAAAAGATGCGGAAATCACGGCGAAAATCAGCCGCGACGAATTGCGCGACATCTGTTCGCTGGATCGCCATTTCCGGCACGTTGCTTCCACATTCAAGAAATGCGGCCTATGAAAATCACCGTCCATGTCATGCTGAAACCCTCTGTTTTTGACCCGCAAGGCGAAGCGGTGAAAAAGGCCATTCACGGGTTGGGAATGGAGAATGTGAAATCCGCGCGCATCGGAAAAATCATCGAACTGGAAATAGAGGGCGAAAATGACGTTAAAACGCGCGCAAAATTGGAAGAAATTTGCCGCGATTTACTTTCTAATCCCGTCATCGAAACTTACCGCATTGAATAGCGGTGAAACGTTTCACGAAAATGAAATTCGCCGTCATCCGTTTTCCCGGCTCGAACTGCGACCAAGATTGCTACCGCGTCTTAAAGGACGAGCTGCGGCAGGAAGTCCGCTACGTCTGGCACAAAGACACGCGCCTTGATGAAGATGAAATCATCATTCTCCCCGGCGGTTTTTCTTACGGCGATTATCTGCGTTGCGGCGCGGTGGCGCGTTTCTCGCCCATTATGCAAGCGGTGCGGCAAGCTGCGGAGCGAGGCCAACTTGTCCTCGGCATTTGCAATGGCTTTCAAATCCTCTGCGAAGCGGGGCTGTTGCCGGGCGCGCTGGTTCGCAACCGCAACCTGCATTTCATTTGTGAAAACGTTTTTCTTCGCGCGGAAACAAATCAAACGCCCTTCACTTCCGCTTACCAACAAGGACAAGTTCTGCGTGTTCCCATCGCGCACGGCGAAGGCTGTTTCATGGCCGAACCGCGCGTTCTTGATGCGCTTGAAAAAAACAATCAAATCGTTTTTCGTTACGCGGATGCTTCAGGAAAAATTTCTTCCGCAACTAATCCGAACGGCTCCGCGCTGAACATCGCCGGCATTTGCAATGAAGCCCGCAACGTCCTCGGCATGATGCCGCATCCGGAGCGCGCGTGCGAGGCGTTGCTTAGCGGCGCAGACGGCCTCGGTCTTTTTCAAAGTCTCATTCAAAAACCATGAAAGAACCTGTCATCACCCCTGAACTCATCACGCGCCACGGGTTGACGCCGCAAGAATATGAGAAAATTCTCCAGATTCTTGGCCGCACGCCGACGTTCACAGAGCTGGGCATTTTTTCGGTGATGTGGAGCGAGCATTGCTCTTACAAAAATTCGCGTCCTGAATTGAAAAAATTTCCAACGACCGGCGCAAGCGTGCTGGTCAAAGCGGGCGAAGAAAACGCGGGCGTGGTGGACATCGGCGACGGCTGGGCGGTCGCCTTCAAAATCGAATCGCACAATCACCCCAGCGCGGTGGAGCCGTTTCAAGGCGCGGCGACGGGTGTGGGCGGCATTCTGCGAGACATCTTCACCATGGGCGCGCGGCCCGTGGCGTTGCTGAATTCGCTTCGCTTCG
>JAZDII010000060.1:0-18281 GCA_043805085.1 bacterium | reverse complement strand
GCGCCATTTGCGTGCCGTCCACGTTGGAAACGAAGTGCATCCTAATTTTTCTGTTAGAGTAAGGCTTGAGCGCTTCGGTGACCATTTCAGGGCCGAGGTCGGAACCGCCGATGCCGATGTTGACGACGTCGGTGATGATTTTTCCGGTGAATCCTTTCCATACGCCGTTATGAACCCATCGGGTGAAAGATTTCATGTGATCGAGAACGGCATTGACTTCCGGCATGACGTTTTTGCCTTCCACCATGATGGGGCGGTTCGAGCGGTTGCGCAGGGCGATGTGCAGCGCAGGGCGGTTTTCAGTAAAATTGATCGGCTCGCCGTTGAACATTTTTTCGATAGAACCCGGCACGTTCGTTCCTTGAGCGAGGGCGTTTAAAAGGGAGAAAGTTTTGTCCGTGATGCGGTTTTTAGAGTAGTCAAAGAGGATGTCGCGGAAGCGAAGGTTAAAACGCTCAAAACGTTTTGGGTCTTGCGCGAACAGATCGCGCATGTGGACGGATTGCACCTCGCGGTGGTGAGATTCGAGGGCCTTCCATGCCGAAGATTGACTCAAAGCGCTCATAATGTGGTCTCCTTAAAAGTTGCTTTGAAATAAGGAACGAGCGGCGGCACAAAAATCATCGTTTTCTTCTTAAGACTGACTCGACGCGTTAGCGAGCTTGATTTTTACGCAATCCGCCAAAGCTTTTCTTAAATCACTAATGCGAAGCGGCTTTTTCAAAATCGTCACCACGCCGAGTCTACTAGCGAGTTCCGTATCAATTTCGCCAGTGACGGCGGAAAAAATGACAGCAGGCATGGGATTGCCTTTTTGCCTTAAGTCGCTGATAAAGTCGAGGCCGGTCATTTCCGGCATCATGTAATCAATGAGCAGCACGTCAATGCCGCTGCGATAAACGAGATCGAGGGCTTCTTTCACGTCGCTGGAGTGAACCGTTTGCCAACCGCCTTGGGCGGCAATTTCCGCCACAATTTTGCTGACGGCTTCTTGATCATCAACAACGAGCAATTTCATAAAGACAAGCGGACATTATGCATGGTTTTAAACAAATGCAAAATGTTTCAATAAGCGTTTCGCGGAGGAAGGAACGTTTGCAACATGATGCGGAAATCCATGATCAATGACCAGTGTTCCATGTAATAAAGATCGTAATGGATGCGCTCGGCAAGGGAGGTGTTGCCGCGCAAACCGTTGATAGCCGCCCAGCCGGTCAGGCCGGGTTTGCATGTGTGACGCAAATTATAATGGTGAATGGTTTGATTGAACGCTTCGACAAATTCCGGTCTTTCCGGACGCGGGCCGACGAGGCTCATTTCACCTTTCAACACGTTCCAAAACTGGGGCGTTTCGTCCAAATTCCATTTGCGCATGAACTCGCCTATTTTAAGGCGGCGAGGGTCGTTTTCAACCGTCCACACGGGGCCGGAAGCGACTTCCGCATCCGTGCGCATGCTGCGCAGCTTGATCAATTCAAATAGCCTGCCATAGGCGCCCATGCGGGTTTGCTTATAAAAAATGGGGCCGGGAGATTCTCTTTTAATGAGAAAGCCGCAAATGAGAATAATCGGCGCTGATAGGGTGAGACCAATGAATGCGCCAATAATGTCCACGATGCGTTTGAGGATGCGATTATGCAAGTGCTCGTGTCGGAGGGAACGAATGCCTAAAAACGGAACGCCATCGATAATTTGGAGACTCAAGCCGGAGATCCAAATGTCAAAAGCGGAGGGGATGACCTGAAGGTTGATCAGGCAGCGCGAGCAAGCTTTAGCCAGTTCGTTCAACTCGCCGGCTTCCATGCTGTCATCGTTGACGATGATGCGGTCGATATTTTCCCTTTTGATGATGTTTTCGAGGTCTTCCACTCGACCCAGATCACGAAAGCCTTTTTCCATGGCGAAAACAGCGGAAAGCTCGTCATGAGAATGTAAAAAACCGGCAATGCTGGTTTTAAGTTTAGGCCGGCCACGGAGGGACTTGAGGGCTTTTTCCATGCGCAAGCTCCAGCCGGCAAAGAGGATGTTTTCTTCATTGGAACTTTTCCATATCATTGGCACTAAGGTGAGGACGATTTGCCTGATGCCCCAAACGATGATCGTGGAAAAGACGGCATTCACAGCCACCCAACGCCAGAAAACAAGGGTCGCATTGGCGGGCGCGCAGGAACAACTGATGCCCACAAAGCAAATTGTGGACAAGATCATGGCTATGGTGATGCGGATGAAAGCAAAAGCGCGGCTGGAGACAGCTTGTTCGGAATACAGGCCGATGGCGCGCAAGAAAATCAACTGCAAAACCATCCATGTGATGGCATCCCTTGTGCAGCCCATGACGGAAAATGTGGATGGAAGTCCTTCCAAAAAAGTAGGAAAAAATCCTTTAAGGAACGGCCCTATGTTGACAGCAAGCAAAAGGGCTATTACATCGCTGACCAGCAGGATGAAGGTGCGGTTGAGATGGAAGGAGTTTCGATATCGTTCTGCGTGCATGTCGGCGATTTATTGAGCGCGCGATAACCCGCGGCATGTTCCAATAGGGACTTGCTCGGCTTATCCAGCGAATGGAAATCTAAGAAGGCACAGAAACATTGCAAGCTTATGCTCAAACCTTTCTTTAGCTAAAAAAACGTAGGATTCTTCTTCAAATTCTTGACGGAATGCATTTATAACAGAGGCTTCGTTAAATCATTTGTCATGCGTTCCTATCCGTTGACCTCTCTTCAGCAAGTCATGTTGCTCAACTTGATGACGGAGCCGCGTTCGGGCAACAACATCGAGCAAGTGGCGACGGATTTTCACGAGGCGGTTGATGCAGAGCGTCTCCGCGAAAGCTGCCGCCGCGTCGCCGCAAGGCATGAGGCGCTGCGGACATCGTTTTTGTGGGAAGCAGGGGAAAAACCGCTGCAAGCCGTCGCTGAAAAAATTGAAATCCCGTGGAGCGAGGAAGATTGGCGCGCGGTGTCCGCAGAGGAAGAGCATCGGAAATGGAATGAGCTTTTAGAAAAAGATCGCGCGCGGGGGTTTCATCCGCAAGAGCCGCCATTGATGCGTCTTTTGCTGATCCATTTGCCGGACGGACGAGATCGTTTGCTTTGGACGTTTCACCATCTGCTTTTGGACGGGCGTTCTATCATTCTTGTGTTGCGCGAAGTTTTGGCTGTTTATCAAGCGTTGGAGAAAGGCGAGGAACCGCGCTTTCAGCCGTCGCCGCCGTTTGAGGATTTTATCCAATGGCTGAAAGAAAGAAAGGAAGAGGGAGAAGAAGCGTTTTGGCGCGAACAATTTCGGGGTTTTGAGCCGCCTCAACCTTTGCGCGAGGAAGGTGAGAAGGGGGGGGCGCGTCTTGTTGTTGATGCAGTTGAGACGGCGGTGTTAGAGCGTTTTGCTGAAACTCATAACGTGACGGTCAACACGCTATTACAAGCGGCATGGGCGCTTGTTTTAAGCAGGCATTTGGATAGCGAGGATGTCGTTTTTGGGAACGTTCGCGCTTGCCGGCATTGGGGCGGCTCGGAACACAAAGACAGCGTCGGTATGTTTATTCATAATGTCCCGTCACGCTTGCGCGTTCAGGGCGACATGTCGGTCGTAGAGTGGTTAAAAGTCATTCGCCAAGGGGATATAGAAGCGCGGCCTTATGTTTTTACTCCGCCGGACAAGATTAAAGAATACGCGGGCCTTTCCAAAGACACGGCGCTTTTTGAAAGCACCATCATGTTTGAACGCGGGAGTTGGACGCGCCGCGCGGCGGGAGACAATCCCCGATGGCAAAAGGCGCGGGTTCAAATTTTTGAACAATCGGGGCTGCCCTTTTTATTGACCGGCATCTTGGATGAAACGCTTGAGCTGGAATTGGAATATGCGCGCTTTAACCATCAAGCGGCGCAGCGCATGTTAGGGCATGTTGTCGAGGTGTTGAAAAATTTCTCGCGTTCCACGGCGGAAACAAAAATCGGCGATGTCACCATCCTTCCTAGCGAAGAGCGAAAATGGTTGGAAGAATGGAGCGGTCGCGCAGAACAATATCCTTTAGACCTGTGTCTTCATCAATTGTTTGAACAGAGAGTCAGTCAACAGCCAGACACTATTGCCGTAGAATGCGGCGCGGAAGTTTTAAGCTATGCGGAGTTAAACGCCCGCGCCAACCGCCTCGCCGCTCACTTGCGCGGCCTTGGTGTTCAAGCGGAGACGTTGGTGGGAATGAGCGTTGGCCGTTCTCCTTGGATGATTGTGGGAATTTTAGGCATTTTGAAAGCGGGCGGAGCTTACGTGCCGATTGATCCCGATTATCCTTATTATAGGAAGAGATTAATTATAAAAGACGCTGGCTTGCCTATCATCATCAGCGATGCCGCTTCCGCCGGTTCGCTCCCTTTCTCTCGCGCTCATGTTATTGCGTTGGACAAGGAATGGGAAACGATGGGCGGCAATGTCGAGAATCTCGTTGATGTCGCTGTCAAACCGGGTAACGCCGTTAGCATTTTATACACTTCCGGCTCAACTGGGACGCCCAAGGGCGTCGTCAACCTTCACCGTGGAATCGTCAATGAAGTTTGGGACGCGACTTTGGCTTTTCCACTTCAACCTCATGACCGTGTTCTGCAACTTTCCACCGTTAATTTTGACGCGGCGATGGAAGAAATTTTTGGGACATTGCTGGCCGGCGCCACGCTGGTGTTTAGAGATGCGGGCATGCTAGCTACCTATCAGCAATTTAACCAAGGGGTGAAAGACAAACGCGTCACGGTGTTGGATTTGACGACGGCATTTTGGAGCCGATGGGTGCGTTATTTGGAAAAAGAAAAGCTCGATTTGCCTCCCAGTTTGAAAACGGTCGTTGTCGGCGGTGAAAAGACGACGGCAACCGCTTATGAAGTGTGGCAGCGAGTGAACAAGGGGAGGGTTCGTTGGATCAACGCTTACGGGCCGACGGAAACTTCCATTGCCAGCGCCTATTTTGTTTCACCTGACACGTCGGAGCGGCAGATTCCTCTTAAGAGCGTTCCCATAGGCGAGCCACTTCCCAACACCCGCGCTTACGTTTTAGATTCCAAGCAACGCCTTGTTCCTCGTGGAACAAGGGGAGAGCTTTTTATCGGTGGTGTTGGCGTGGGACGCGGTTACTTACATCAGCCGGAATTAACAGAGCGGGCGTTTTTGCCGGACCCTTTTTCTTCAAACCCCGCCGCAAGGCTCTTTCGCACAGGCGACGCGGTGAGGATTAACGAAGACGGCCAATTAGAATACGAGGGCAGATTGGATTTTCAGGTGAAGGTGCGCGGGTTTCGCATTGAACTTGGAGAAATTGAACACGCTTTAGAAAAGCACCATGCCATTTCCGAGGCCGCTGTCGTCGCTATTAAAGGCAAGGACGAGGTTCTTCATCTCGTGGCGTATGTGGCGACAAAGACGCCCTTAACCTCCCACAATCTTGAAGTTTTTCTTAGAGAGATGCTGCCGGACTTCATGGTGCCCCGCGCGTTTGTTTTCATGCCGACGTTCCCTCTCAACGCCAATGGCAAGGTGGATAAAAAGGCCCTGCTGCCGCCAACGTTTCATGCCGACCCAGTCACGAACTATGAGGTTTCGCCTTCCCACGAAATGGAAATTAAATTAGCCTTTCTTTTCGGGCGTGTGTTAAAGAATGACCACATGGGCGTGAACGATAACTTTTTTCAAAATGGCGGAGATTCGCTCTCTTCTATGGAACTTATTGAGGAAGCTGCCAAGGAGGGGGTCAAACTCTCGCCGCAAACCATCGTGCAATATTCCACGGCGCGGCAATTGGCGCGGCATTTATTGAGCAGCGAGTCGGCTGATTCTCAACAATGGTCTCCTCTTGTGACCTTGCGCGCGCAGGGGACGCTCCCGCCGCTCTTTTTGGTGCATGCCACGCACGGGGATGTGCGCGGCTACGGCAATCTCGTCCAACTCCTAGGCGAAGACCAACCTTGCTACGGCTTTGCCTCGCGCAATTTGTTTGATGACACGAAACCTCACCGAACGATTGAAGAAATGGCGCAATGTTACGTCGAGCGGTTGCTGGCCTTTCAACCGGAAGACCCTTATTATTTGGCGGGTTGGTGCTATGGCGGCACTGTGGCTTTTGAAATGGCACAGCAACTTCTCGCCAGAGGCAAAAAAATCGCTCTTCTTGCGTTGATTGAGTGTTGGGCATCGCCTCCGCCGGGAAAAATTGGCTGGTTGAGATATAAATTGCGCCGCGCGTTTTGTTTTTGCCGCATGCCTTTCACGCGAAAGATGGCTTATTTAAAATATAAAATCATGCTTTTGGCGGGGTATCCGCTTGAGCAAATTCCCGATCATATTCCTCTTGGCCGGGAAACGATGGAGGAAGCCAACCGTTCCATCGTTCATCGTCAAAACATGGACGCTTACTGGAAATATCGAGGAAAAAAGTATGACGGGCCGATAGATGTTCTCCTTTCTAAGAACATTTCTTTAGGCATCGTGACCGATCCGCAAGCCTGTTGGCCTCTTCACACGAAAAAAGCGCGCTACCATTTTTTTGAGGCAACGCATGACAGTATTTTAAGAGAGCCGGTAGTTGTGCCTCTCGCGCAAACGTTGAAAAATCTCATTCAATCAAAGGGCTAGGCGCATCGGGCGCGTGCATTCGCCGCCATTCATAAAGCACCACTACGCCGGCTACGAGCGTCGCCACAACCGCCCACATCAGTTGTTGCGACCACGCCGCCGCCGCTAACGCGACGAAGCTGATGAAAGAAGAAATGGCCAGACGCTTCAAAGGAGCAATCCACGTTTGCCAGCAAGTTTGTTGGAAATGTTTGGCGACGACAAAAAAGGCGGGGACATCCGCCAATCCGGCGAAAGCCGCTCCATAAAAAAGGCCGACTAATCCAAATTGCTTAAAAAATAACCATCCCAACAGCCATGTGGCGGCGGCTTGGACAAGGTTGCAGATCACCACAAAACGAACGCGGCCAATGCCCACGCAAGCGGTGACGACAACGACTCCTAGCGCTGTGGATATGCCGTAAGTTGCGGCAGCCCAGCCAATGCCATCTTGAAAATTAACGTGGGAGCCAAGCCAAAATTTCAAAAATGTTTCAATAGCAAAACCGACGACAAAGCAGCCGTTAAGTGTAAAAACGAGAGAATAAAGATAGGACTGACGGAAGCGCGCCGCTTGCTGTTGCGCATCAGGCGCAGTGGCGAGTTGCGCCATGCTAGTTTCGCTGGCTGTTGAGCCGAGGGTGCTGACGATTTCGCTGATGCGCAAAAGGATGTAAAAGATGCCCGCTTGCGCCGGGCCGGCTACCATGGAGACAAGGAACGTGATGCCGTGGCCTCGCGCGATGCCGGCGATGGTGCTTAAATAATACCATCCGCCAAACCGAAACGTTTTGAAAATGTCGCGCAAAGAAACTTCTTTGCAGGCGGATAAAAGACGCTCGTGCCATAATCCTGTCGTGAAAAAGAAGATGATGTTAGGAACGATGAGACAGATAAAATAGAGCCCGATGGCTAGATTAGGAGAGGCTCCTGTCCATACGGCTGCGGCTAAAGCGGGAATGGCTAGCCACATGGCGATGGTGTTGGCTTGTTTGATTTTGGAAAGTTGATTGCGAGCGGGAAGGGGTTCCAAAGCCAGTGTGGTCAACATGAACACACCGGTGAAAAGGACGGTGATGGCCATTGTGGAGTCGCCGCCCGCCGTCAAATGAAGAGCTTTACTCCAAAGTTGGGGCGCAGCCAACAAAAGGCCGATGAGCGCGGCGGCGAAGGTGACGACTGCAAAGGAAACAACGCCGCTGGCCCATGCGTGGCGAAAGCGCTCTTCACTGCCGCTTTTTCCCGTTTCACATAAATGCATGCGCGTGGAGAGACGGATGCCGCAATCCAGCAAGGCCAAAGAAACTAGAAGAGAGCTGGCCAGAGAAAACAAACCGAACCCTTCTTCTCCCCAGTTCTTCAACATCAAAGGGGTCAGGAGGGCAAGGAACGCCACTTTTGAAATAAAATTCAGCCCGTGCCAAATTTGATTGAACAGCATTTCCCGCAAAGCGGAGCGATGGGTATCCATGAATTGTTATTTCTTGCCGACTGCGGCGTATTCGTAAAGACGGAATGTTTTTTCCATTTGCACGGGCAAGTTAAACCATTGCCGCGCGCGTTGCAATTGATTAGGGGAGGGCGCAAGGGGGAAAGCCTTTCCCCATTTTTCAAGCGACGCAACAACGTCGTCCGGTCGAGGAACAGGCGGCATCCATTCGATTTCGTCGAAGCCGACTTTTTTCAGACAAGACGAACCGGGCGCTTGGGTGAGGAATAATTTAAGGCCGCTGGAAAGGGCTTCCAGCATGGCGAACGACAGCCCCTCGTAGCGGCTGGTCAGGATAAAACCGTCAACGGCGCGGAGCATGTCCGGCATGGCGGCGATATGCTCGAATGCAAAAACATGTTGCTGCGCCTGCGGCGCAAGCGAAGAGCGCAAAGCCGTTGAACCCGCTCCTGCATGGGCGAAGAGAAAAGGCGGCGCGGCGCTGTTGAGTAATTGATTCAGTGCGGCGTAAAGGGGCGGATAATTTTTTTGAGCAGAATCGCGTCCAATGGTGAGCAGAATGGGTTTTTCTTCAGGCAAGCCGAAGTTCCGTCGCAAAAGTTTTTTCGTTTCCGCGTCGCTGGGAAAAAAGCGCGCTTGATCCACGCCGTGATAGATCAACGCGAGATGCCGCGGCGGCAAGCCAAGCGAACGAAGGCCGAAGGCTCGTTCGTCGGATGAGCAGTTGATGGTTAAACCCGTTCGGCCCAGCCATGATTCAATCCAATTAAACAGGAAACGGCTTTTGGATTGCCCTAGGCCGAAATAAGCGTTGGGCGTGTAGACAACGGGCGGCACGGACGGCAAGTGTAGCCAACGTAAAATGCGGCAGAGCGCGCCGGCTTTGGAACTGTGGGCGTGGATGAGATCGGGCCGCGTGTTGAGGATGAGCCGATGCAGGCGCAGCGTGGCGCGAAAATCGCCCAATCGCGGCGCATTGCCGGTTTTCAAATCCACTGTTTGCCCGCCGCGAGCTTCGACTTCCCGAATGATTTGGAATAATTTTTCGCTGCTTCTTTGGCTGGAATAGGCGAGGTCAACGATGATTTCCGGATGATAACGGTGCGCGTGGCGGATGAGATCGGCAACGTAAGCGAAGACTCCGTTGCGCGACGGTTCGGTTACCATCAAAAGGCGTTTTATTTTCATGAAGCCAATTTGTGGTAAAGTTCAACGTATTCCGCCGCCGCGCGTTCCCAAGAAAACTGTTCCGCCCATTTTTTTGCGGCGACGAGCTGTTCTTTGCGGCGTTCAGGCGATTCCGTGAGAACCTCGCGCAATGCGGCGGCGATTTCTTTTTCCGAATGAGGGTTCACGAGGATGGCCGCCGGACCGGCTATTTCAGGGAGGCAAGAGACGTTGGAAGTGACCACGCGCGTTTCCGCCATCATCGCTTCCAGTACCGGCAAGCCGAATCCTTCTTCCAATGAAGGGAAGCAAAACACCTGCGCTTGTTGATAGGCCTCCGCTAAATCCGCTTCGCTTAAATAACCAAGCAAATGAACGCCGGGGCTTTGGAGAAGTTTGGCGAGTTGAGGTTGCATTTGGAAATTGGCTTGAGGCCGTCCGACGATCCGGAGTTCCAGTTGCGGAAACTCATGGCGCAGCGTGAGGAAGGCTTCAATGGTGCGAATGAGATTTTTGTGAGGTTGCAGCGAGCCGACACAGAGGATGTAGGGAGGAACTTGGCCGTGCGGCGCGGTTGAGGGAAGACTTTTCACTCCATTATAAATGACCGTGATGCGTTCGGGAGGGAGTTTGAGGTGATCAACGAGCGTTTGTTTAACGTAGTGAGAAATCACGCCAATGGCTTCAGCCTTGCGAATGCCGGGAATGGAAAAAAGTTTATAAAAAGCGCGAAAGCTCCGGCTAAACCATTCCGGATGCATAAAGAAGTTGATGTCATGGACGGTGACAAGATTGCGCATGCCCCATTTCCAGCGCGGGCAGGTAGTGATGGGGTGATGCGCGACGCGAACGCCAGCCTTTCGACATTTTAGAGGAAAAACAAATTGCTCCCATAATTGGGCTTTCCACCTGTTCCAGCTTTGGAAAGGAACGGGAATGATTTCCGTTTGAGGCATCGCGGCCCAATCTTCCACGCCCGGAAATTTTGGATCGGCAAAAATCAGCAAGCGAACCGCGCGCGGCACGCGCACAATGGCGTCGAAAAGGTGAAACGCCGCCGTTTGCGTCCCCGTTGGCTTAAGCGTGCCGGTGAAGCGTCCATTCAGCGCAATGGCGGGGTGCGTGTTCACTTAATTCCAAAGACTGGCCGGAAAGAAACGAGCGTTCGTTTGGGCAATTGCCAGCGCGCTTCCACGAAGAAACGAATCAGCAAAAATAAGCCGATCATGGCCCATGAAGTAAAAGCGTCGCTGGTGTTGCTGAAAGGGGCGAGCATTTGAATGAAAATAACAAGGATGACAGCGCGCCAGATGCTGGGATTTTGAGTAGTGAGAAAAATTTGACGGAGAAGAATGCCGTAAGTCGCCCCAAGAAAAAGGGCGAGGGCAAAGACTCCGGCCAGCCCAAAATTAAGGAAGGCCTCTCCAAAGAAAGAAGTGCGCAAGCCAAAGTGTTGCGTGGGGTCCCAGCCGATAATGCGGATGCAAGTCAGCCCTAAATGCCAATCTTTCTTTTGAGGGAAAATGCCGCTGGGCACCATAGAAAAGAATCCTCCAAGGTAAGTTTTACCCATGAGCGGATGAAAATCCCATTTGCTCATCACCCAAGAACCGTCGCGCAGGTCAATGATGTTGTCGCCGGTGAACGCTTCGTTAAAACTTTCTTGGATAACTTGCGGGCTGCGCCATGAGGCGTCGCCATCGCGCATGAGGGATGTCCAGCCGGTGAGAAAGGTGAACACGAAAATATATAACAAGAGCACGCCATAAAGAACGTGAGGCGCAAAACGGCGTTGCATGGTGATGAGTGTGAAACCGACAAGCATTGCCGTGGCGAGAGGGTAACGGATGCCTGTTAATAAAAGAATGGCGACAAGAACAATCAATAGAAACAAATCGAGGGAAAATAGACGTTTGTAGGAACGAAGAATGAGGCAGGCAAAGACGCTGACATAAAAGGGCATCAAGCTCACCGCAGCGTTAAAGAACGGCCGCGCGAGGGACGAACTCAAAGCTATCATGCGCGCCTCTCTCACGTTTTCCGCAAAAGCGGGAATGACGCCTGTTGCAAGCATCGGCGCTGCCATGGCGAGGGCGACGAGGGGGCTTGTCCATCGGAAGAAAGAAGCGAGACGCGCGTCCAATTCCGCTTCAGGTCTTGGCGGTTTTGAAAGACGCCAATTTGTCCAAGAGCAGAAAAAATAAGAAGCGCACATCGTCACAAGCAAGATGAGCAAACCGAGAGAGTTCACAAATATCACAAGGGTGGAAGCTCTTAGGATAGCTTCGGACATGTCTTGCACGCGGCTGGCGGTTTGGTCCAACCAAAAGTAACCGACGGCGACCAAAACTTCCCACACCAAGGTCAACGAAATGATGTCAATAACACGCGCGCGCCAAATCCAAACGATCACGAAGGCAAGCAAGAGAATTGATGTGCCGATGATCATGGCAATGGCAACGGGGTCCGGCCATGAACTTTGCCATGTTTGAAGGTAAGAGGGATTGTGCAATTCAAGCCAGTAAATGAAAGGAATGGACATGGCGGCGATGAGAAAACCGGCGATTAAAAAGGCCCCTATTTTTGGGAAGGTGGAGGGCGTGAAAGGCTTGAGAACGCGCGCGGAGTTCAAGGCAGATTTTTTTTTAAGCGGCGCGTTTTGCATAAGCGAATTAAATTTATGGCTTAAGGATAAGCCCTTAGAGATAGAAGCGAAAAAGAAATTAGCAAGCGGAAGCTTCGAGTGAACGTTTCGGGGAAATTGAGGCTTGCTAAGCCTGCGGATTTTAGTGTTCCATGCTCGACTCTCTATGTCCGCACCGCGAAAGAAAATGCTCCAGCAAGCAACACGAAAAATTGCGCTATGCGGCATGCTTTTTTTGACCTCCTTTTTGGGTCGTTCAACCCTTTGGGCGGTGCCTCAACTTCAACTGCGCCCTCCGCAGCCTTTTGAAGGTGAAGAATGGTCGGCTTCGCCTTCAACTTCCGAGCCGGGGTTGAGCGAGCGCGCCGTTCCTGATTTGGAAGAAGTCGTGCAAGATAAGGAAGGGAAGGAAGGAGTGGACGCTTACGAACCGACTTTTAAGCAGTATCAGCAACTTGAGCGTCTTGATCCTCATTATTACCTGCGCGTTGCCCACCTTGAACCGCCCGTGCCGCCCCATGTGCCGGATCAGTCAGAGTATACTACCGTGCAAACTTACGAGCGCCTTCAGGGCATCCGTCCCGTTCCGCCGAAAACAGGCGAGCTGGTTTCATGGATGCCGCGCGTGGGCGTGGCTGGCGTTTATGATTCCAACGTCGAGCTGACTCCTGATCACCAGAAAGACGACTATTATTATACCTTGGAATTGGGAAACGAATGGCAAGTCGGCACGCCGGATTCCGTTTATATTTCGTCTTATGACACCATGCTGGCTCTTCATGGCGTTCAGCAAACTTCTTTCGACATCTTCACCAAAATGGATGAGCACAACGCTATTAATAATGCTATTGATATGGACGGGCGCATTGGGCGCGACACGTTTATTTTGCGCCCATATGTTTCCGCTAGCGAGAAAACAGGGGCCAACATTCTCGACATCGAACGCGGCGGACGTTACACCAAACAAATTCTTCAAACCGGCGTGCGCGGCCAGTATCGGCTGACTTCTTGTTTAAAGTGGGAACAGGATTTTAACAGGCAGGCGCTGGAACATCCCGATCCGCGTTTCTTTGATTACGAAATATGGGGCACGATGCAGCAACTAGCCTTTCAAATCCATCCTAAGTTCGAAGCCTTGGCCTATTTTGAGGATCGGGCGTTCAATCCCGATGTGGGCGACAACGCGCAGGAACATATCGGCGGAGTGGGGTTGCGCGGCTGGCTTTCAGATAGGCTTTTTACCATGACGCGCGTGGGCTGGGGCGCGGTGGATAATGGAGACGCAGCCCGGTTAAGAAATTTATCCGGCCCTCGCGTGGAAAGCCGCGTTTCGTTTGAATGGAGCCAGCGTTTGCGCCTTACTTGTTTGTTTGACCGTTATTACATCATCAATGAGCTGGGGGAAAACGACAACGGCGTCATCAATTTATTGCAGCTTTATTGCGATTTTTTCATGGGCACCAATTGGTACATTAAACCTTTTCTTGCATTTTCTACCGATGCGCAAGAAAATGAAAGATTGTCATGGATGCAAATTCAACCGCAGATCGAAATAGCTTATCACTTTTCTCCCCATTCCAAGGTTTTTGTGAAGGGGGAATACGAACAATCCGTGCCTTTAAACGGCGACAATAAGGCGGCGCAAAGAGTAGAGGCATGGCGAAATATGTGGGGCGTTAATTTGGAGTTCTAACCGATGAAGCAGAAGAAAAATCATATATTAACATGGGCGCTGGCAGGAGCGGCTGTTTTGTTGACGGCTTGCGCGCATCATTCTGGAAAATTAGTGGACCAAGACCCGCCGTCGAAACAAGAAACGGTGCCTTACAAAATCGCGGCGTTGGATTGCGTGACGCTTAAATATGCCGACGGCTCGGAAAACACGCTGACAGTTGCTTCGGACAGCGGCGCGCTGTCGTTGGATGGCGAATCCGTAAAAGCCATTGGCCTTTCTCCTGACGCATTATTGGACGCCATTAAAAAGAAAGATTCTAAAGTTCGATCATTAAAAGTGAGCGCTTTCATGCCTAACCGCGTGACGGTGCTTGGGGAGGTGTTCCACCAACTTTATGCCCAACTGCCGGAAGGCCCCATGCGCGTATTGGACGCCATCGCCGCCGCCAACGGCTTCACGCCGATGGCCAATCCGCGCCGCGTGAAACTCATTCGCCGCAATGCCGATCACGTGCAGACTTATGACTTGGACTTGCGCGAAACCGTTCGCGGCAGTTTGCCTCAGCATAACATGTTGCTTGAATCCGGCGATGTGATCGTCGTTCCACGGAACTTTTTATGAACACTCCTGCTTCCACCACTGCCGAAATAAGCGCGGCTGCCAATGTGGAAAGCTACACATGGCATCTCCTGCGTTCTTTTTTGCTGATTTTGCGGCGGCAATGGTTGCTTGTGGCAATCTGCGCCGCTGTCGGTGTTGCCTTGGGCTTGGCGCTTTATTCTACCACGCCGCCGTCGTTTAAAGCGCGCGGCAAATTCTTAATTGATAAAATTCCCTTTGCCCAAGAACAAGAAGCTTCTGCCTCGGAAAACGTGAGCATCAACAAAGAGCTGACGCAATCTTTTATCCAGAATGTTTCCGGCAATGAGATGAGAAACGTCATTGCGGACATTTTAAAAATGCCGCGTGAAAACGTGCGTTTTAAAGACTTGGACGTTCGGTTGACCGGCGCGCCTAAGGGAGGGGAAATGGTTGTTCTGGACATGGACATGCAAAAGGAAAGTCGCTCCGGCACGGTTTCCGCAACAGCCAGCAGTTCTCTTTTGGCCGCCAATGCCGTGAACGTCGTTTTGGATGAAATGGAAGCCATCAATCGCATCGCGGCTCAAATCCAATTGGTGGATTTAAACTTAAAACTGGCGCGCGGACGCATGGATCAGTTGATCACACAGTTGGCGACAATCACCTCCGACCGCGTTAAGTTTGAGATGGAAAGCAAACAGCTTGATGAACACTTGAAAAAAGGCATCGCGGCGGAAATCTTTCCCGCTTTTCACGAAAATCTGACTCTGAATAATTTGCTCACCCAACGCATTTTGGTGAGGGGTGAATATAGCGGCGTAGTATCCGTTAGCGTGCGCGGCCCGCGCTTGGACGCCAAGCGCGCTGAATTAGCGGGATTTGAGGAGCAGATTAAGGGCTATGTTAAAGAGCTGATCACCGGTTTGCGCACTTCTTTTGAGATCGCCAAAACGCGCGAGGTTCTTATGGAGGATTACCTCAAAGAGCATCAACAACGCATGAGCGAGCTTGAAGGGCTTCGTTCCCGTCTCGTTCAATCTATCGGAAACGTTGCCGCCCGCCGTCAATTGGAAGAAGAAGGCATTGTCAAAAAAGCTTCTCGTCAACAAGGCTCCAGTTTTATCGTGGTTGTGGATCGAGCCAATGCGCCTGTGCGCGCTTCGAGTCCCCGTTTGGGAATCAACTTGATGTTGGGATTGGTGTTTGGATTGAGCTTGGGGTCTTGCAGCGCCCTTTTGCGGCACATTATGGATCGTCGTCTGCGCAATCCGGCGCAAATCGTCTCTTATTCCGGCGTGCCGTGTTTGGCGGTTTTGACTCGTGCGGAGAATCAGAAGACATGGATGAATTCCTTGCGCAAATCTGCCACAAGACTGGATTTGCCCGGCCTCAAGCGGTTGGGAGTAAAAGCCCAAGCTGCGCATTTGCATGAAAACGCCGGGCTCGCATTTTTGCGAAGCCAGCTTTTGAGGGCGGTTTCTTCCGGTCAAGCGGACAAAATTTTTTCTTTTACCGCCTTAGGAAGCAACGCAAAGAATTCGCGCGTCGTGGCGGACTTGGCGGTTTTACTGGCGCGGTCGGAACGCCGCACTTTGGTGGTTGATTTGCATTTACGCCGTCCTCGCTTGGCAAAAATGTTGGGCGTGGAAGCGGAACAAGGTTTGTGCGAGTGGTTTTCTTCCGACGATAAATTGGAACATTATATCACTTACTCCGCTGTGAAGGAATTGGCCGTGCTTCACGCGGGCGATTTGCAAGATGATCCGGATGATTTGCTCACGCGCCGTCCTCTTGCCGACGCTCTCGTCGCGCTTCAATCGTCATGGGATTTTATTCTCATTGATGGCCCGCCGTTCATGGACGTGTGGCACATGACTGCAGCTGCGCCGGTTGGCTCTCCGATCATAGCCGTGGCCGCCTATCAACAGGCTAACTTGGATGATTTATGGCATTTGGCGACGCGCTGTGAAAACGCCTATCTGAAGTTGGCGGGCGTTGTTCTGCATGATTGTCCGCCCTTCAATCCTAACGACCCGTTAGCGGCGTTTGAGGCAGACATTCACCACTACCTCTTGGCCAAAGAAATTATTTGAAAAGCGGGTGCGGTTGGTGGTGTCCTAATTTAAGACAGAAATTTGCTTGTGTTCACATTGTTCAGAACCTCCCCTGCGCCCGAGATTGCTTCGTCGCTGCTGCTCCTCGCAATGACAAATGCACTACGCACAGCATTGTCATTGCGAGCGAGGAAGCGAAGCAATCTCCCATTTTCCGCGCGGGAGCGCGTAGAAAATGGGGTTGCTGCTTCTTAAGATATTACTGCGCGGCGCAAATCTGTTCCATGAATTGGACGATTTGCCGGCCAGCTTGGTTGTGGTCGTAAAGCTCTTTACGTTTTAACACGCCGGCGTGCCAGTCTGATATGACGTCAGGATTTTTGAGAATTTTTTCCAAAACGTTGCGCCATGCTTGGGCGTCCGCAGGCGGAATCAAGTCGCCGTTGACGCCGTGTTCGATGAGTTGGGGGATGCCGCCAATGCGGCTTGCGACGCAAGGCAAGCCCATTTCGATGGCTTGAAAGATAACAAGCGGGCACAGCTCTTTCCAGAGCGAGGGCACAAGCAACAAATCCGCGTCTTGCATGTGATTGCTGACCTCGGTTGCGGGAATCAATCCGGTAAAATGCACCCAAGTCGCTTTTGCATAGCGTCGTTGTAATTTGCCCAGCAACTCGCCGCCGCCGACCATAATCATCTCAAAATCAAATTTTTTGGATAATTCTTCAAGAACGCCCAACAGAAAAACAACGCCTTTGGAAGGCACCATGCGCCCCACGTAGAGGAATCGAGTTTTAGGGATGGTTTGTTTGGGATGCGTCGGCGGCTCAAAAACGTTGATGTTGGGAATCAGGCGAAGGCGATCCGGTTGGATGTCCAGACGAGGACTCACAATATCCAGCAAAATTTGAGACGAGGTGCAGATGCCGATTCTTTGAATTTTATGAAGATGAGACAGCTTGATTTTCGACGTTATGCGGCAGAACCATTCTTGCTTTACGCATTCTTTGCCGTGGCGGAACATTTCCTTGTTCAAGCACAATAAGCCAAGGTCGTGCAGCGTCAGCAATACGGGCAAGTTCAGCGCGCCCAACGTTCGCAGAACATTATAGCCCATGCCTTGGATGTTGTGAACGTTGACAATATCCGGCTGAAAATCCTCTACCACTTGGCGGACGGTGGCGTTCGTCCAAAGGTTGAACTGATCATGCAAGTGCCAAAGCGGCTTTAATAAAGGATGCGCTTTGGCGTAATAAAAACCGTCATAAACATTGGGGAAATGCTTGCGGTAAATGCGCAAACCGTTTTCCGTGGAGACTTCTGGAAGCGATTCTTCCGGAAGCAAGTGTCCTCGGGCGACTGTAAGAACGCCGACGGTATGTCCTTGTTGCTGCAACCATTTGGCTAGGTTATGTGCGGCGATTTCGGCTCCTCCTTCCACAAAAGGGTCAAAATTGTTGGAGAGGATGAGGATTTTCACGAAAGGGGAGATTTAACGGAGAGGTTTCCTATGAGCAAATGAAATTTATAAGTATTTAAAACCTTTCGTGATTAAGTAACGATGCAGATTCGAAATAACTAGCCAACTTTTCCCAACTTTCCTAGTCTAAGACATGTTTTTGAAGTCGTTGGAAATTATCGGGTTTAAGTCTTTCGCCGACAGGACTGTGATTGATTTTCACAAGGGAATGACGTCCATTGTGGGACCGAACGGCTGCGGCAAGAGCAATGTCTTGGACTCTATCCGTTGGGTGCTGGGCGAGCAATCCGCCAAGGCTTTGCGCGGAGTGACGATGCAGGATGTGATTTTCAACGGCACAGACAGCCGCAAGGGGCTTGGCATGGCGGAGGTTTCGCTCACGTTTTCCGAATGCGAGAAAGAGCTGGGCACGGATTACCACGAAGTGCGCGTGACGCGCCGCGTTTTCCGCGACGGCCAGACGGAATACGAGATGAACAAAACGCCGTGCCGCCTCCGCGACATCCAGCAGCTTTTCATGGACACGGGCATTGGCCGCACGGCGTATTCCATCATGGAGCAGGGCAAGATTGACGCGATTCTTTCTTCCAAGCCGGAAGACCGTCGCACGGTTTTTGAAGAAGCTGCCG
>JAZDII010000059.1:0-8334 GCA_043805085.1 bacterium | reverse complement strand
GGCCGCTTGCTCTTCCGCGCAAGGAACGCGCTTAATGCGGCGCAAAATTTCCACCGCGCCGATTTCAGCCGCCGGCGAGGATTCTTCAACAGAAGCAAGGAGACCGTCTTGATCTTTCAACGCCCGCAAACCCAGAGCAATGACGTGAGGGCAAATCGTCCCATATTCGCGCGACTGGCGGCAGCTGCAAAGATTTTCAACATCCGACAAACGCGCGCCTAATTTAAGACGGGCGTTGACGGTGCTGGCGCCGGATTGCACGACGCCGGTCAAAAGCGGAGGCTCCCAAGACCAGCTCAACACCTTGCCGCTCTCCAGCAGCATCCGCCCTTCCTGCATCGCCCGCCAACCGCCAATCTCCAGCAAAAATTCTTTGCTTAACTTCAACGGCGAAGAAAACGTATCTGTAGACATAGCTTAACAAGCCGATTAACGCATCGGCAAAGAGAACATTTTCTCTCCCACATTTCGAACGTCAAGCCGTCAGCAAAAAAATAAATAAAAAAGGGGAGCAAAAGCTCCCCTTTCAAATTCTAAATAGTCGGTGGATTAAAAGACCGCTTTGAAATTTACCCCTGCTTGGTGATTATCAAAATCATTGGGATCTTGGTTGGAATCATTGTCGCGATAGAAGTAAAACGCTTCGATTGTTCCCCACTCGCTAATGTCATAACCAATCGAGGGGCGAACGGTAAAGAGCTTATCTTCCCGATTCACCACAACCACGGGAGCGGAGGTGCGATAGTAATCCGACACTTCATAGCTGCCGCTCAAGCCGCAGAAAAATTTCTGAATCAAACGTTGTTTGATTGAAAGCTTGCCGCCTGCGGTAACGTAGTTTTCCGCAGCTAAAGAAAGTGAATTAGTCACGCCGCGATAAGCCCGCGCTGAAATTTGCGTGCTGTCAAACGGATTATAAGTGGCACCTAGCGCAGCCACCGGCGTCCATCTTTCAGGAACAGTCGAATCTTGGAAATCGCGCCGTTCCACGCCGCCTTCTGCTGTGAAGGATAATTTGGCCGTAGGATCCCAAAGCAAACGCGCCAACGCTTGTTGATAATCTTGGTTGCCCTGTTGGCTGGCGTCAATCCAACCAAATTTCGGGCCGATACCAAGCGTCACCTTCGGCAAAACGCGATAATTCAGGAACAAACCCGTATTCCATTCAATTTTATCACTGAAACCAGTATCTGCGTCCGTAACCAATTGAGATCCCATCCAGTCCACATACGTCTTGTCGCTCACATCATACTTAGCTGTCAAACGAGTGTCGTAAATTTGCCTTTTAAGGCGAGTGCCAACATCCACCACAGCATCGGATAATGTTGTAATGCGCTGTTCCAATCCGACGGAAAGCTTGTTAAACGTGTATCCGAAAAGAATTTCTCCTGCGTGATCCACTGAATTATTACTCGTTTCATCCATGAAACGGATAATATTCGCCGTATAATCCAACAAGAGGTGCGCTCCCTCGCCCATTTCTTGGCCGAATTCGATCCCTGCGCCGGGAGAAATTGTCCAAATGAAGTCTCCTACTTCATGATCCGGTCTCAAAGAAATGTTATCATCGTAAACGGAAGAAACTCCGAGATGCAGATGGTAATCCCATTTTTTTTCCGCTTTAGGCTCCGGAGCCTCAATCGGCTCGACGGAAGACGAACCATAAGGAACATTCACGTCTTTTTCTAACGCCGTTTCATTCGCAAAACCAACAGAAGAAAAAGCAACAACCGCAATCAAGCCTCCCAAAGAAAGCTTGCTCCATTTTTTAAAATCCTTTTTCATAAACACCTATACTTTTTATCTGTAAAAACTTATGGAGAAGCTTGCGATGCTTCACGCGCACTTTGCATAGACTCCGTATCATTCTCCTCTTCATGCTTTCCTTGTCGGTTGTCGGATCCAAACCATTTATTCAACACGGTTTCGGGATTAAGAAGAAGATAATCTATAAAACTTGCCAATCCTCTAAATTCGTTGATGCGGCTGCCCATCATCCTCTGAAGCAAACGACCCAAACGGGTCAAATCTTCCGCCGTCAATCTCCTCGTCATATCGGAGTTTTGACCGCGATTGTAACGGGAAGAGAAAAACCAATAACGCAATAACCGAACTGTTCTGCCATCCATCCCCCTAAACAGTCCATTACCTCTCAATAAGGAAATATTCATGCTGCCGATGGCAATTTCCGCGGTGGAGCTTCTCGTGCTAAACGTTCCATGAGCTGTGCTAACTTTCAACGCCACGCGCTTGTTAGTCACATCCGTAATCACAGCTCCTTTTTCGAGCTTTACCTCGGCATTGCTGGAAGCTGCGCCCGTTCCTTTCACCATTTCCAACGTATCAACATTCAATCTTGTATCGGGCTCTAAGAAAATAACTGCACCGGGCATAAGCTTTAAAATCACGCATCCATCCGCTCCGGTTTCAACAATAGACTTGGCTGGCATGATATCGCCTTTCACCAAAACCATCTTCTTGCCGCCAACCGGCGTCACGGAAACAGCGCCATCTGCGCGAATAACCTCCGCCTTAACCTCTGCGCTCCTGCTTCCAGCATTGGCATAAGTCGTTGTCAGAAACAACGTTGAGATAAAAAATATTCCCATTAAATTTTTCAACTTTTTCATATTAAGATCGCTTTGGTTCGCGAATGTGAGGAACTCTATTTACATTTCACAAGCCGAGCAACAAAAAAATTCATTTTTTTTACATATTTTTACCTAAAACCTTAAACTGTTCTGATTGAAAAGTTTGGTGCAAAAAATTTGAACTTTTTCGACTTTTTTTCGAGCAATGCGATGGGACAATTCCAAAATACAAACCATGCCGCTTGGAAAAAAAGAAATGTAATCTTTAAATGGGATGATCCCCTCGCCTAATGGTTGATGATCCCGATCAGGATATTGAAAATCATGAACATGGCAACCGGCCAAACGCGGCAACATGCGACGAAATAAGGCCATCGCATCGAGATAGCCTAATGCTTCCTTCCTCGCCGCATGACCAAAATCATGCCAATATCCCACATGCGCCGGCAAAGCTGAAAAAATCTCTTCCCATAAACTATCCATAGGGATTTCTTCGATAGCTTCTCTACATTCCAATCCAAGCTTCACCCCGCACTTCCGCGCTTCCTCCGCGCAAACCTCCAGCGTCTCTCTAATCCACGGCCATATTTTGTGAAACTGTTTCTCATGTTCGACCACGGACTTGATTTTAAGCCGGACGTAGCCACGTGAGCCGAACTGACCCTTTGCCAACATAGAAGTAAGCCGAGGCGTGACGCGCCGCTGCCCCGTCGCGCCAAGGTGCAATACCACAGCCGCCGCGCCCAGTTCACCGGCATGACGAATCGTTTCCAACGTGAGCCGCAAAGCCTTTTGACGGCGTAAAAAATTGGAATCGGAAAATTCGTAACAATTGGGCGCGGCAGAAGAAAAGCCGATGGGCAAAGGGCAAAAGTTGTGCAAAGAAGAAATACGAACCACCCCTTTCCTAACTCCCTCCAAAATACCCGGCCAAAGACTATAAGAAATGCCATGCCCAAGTTCTACAAAATCAAACCCAAGAGAGGCGCATTCATCCAACATGGCCAGACCATCCACATGACGATGAGAATTCCAGCAAGTAGAAATACTTAAAATAGTTTTCACCTTTTACCATGTAACGATAAATTAAGTAAAACCATTGGTTTTAACTTAGCGTCAATTAAGCAAGAAAATAATTATAATCTAAGTTTTTTAAAGACACATTCTGGAATAGACCGGATAATCAGCATAATCCATCGCCAAAAACAGGGCAAATAAACCTCATCCCTCCCCTTCTCGATGGCTCGAACGATGCCTTTGGCGACGCGCGACGGCTTGGCAAAAAGAATACCCTTGGGCAAATGCGCCGTCATGGGCGTAT
This sequence comes from bacterium, assembly GCA_043805085.1. Lineage (GTDB taxonomy): Bacteria > Verrucomicrobiota > Verrucomicrobiia > Methylacidiphilales > Verrucolacustridaceae > JAZDII01. The sequence goes on along the minus strand of JAZDII010000059.1, from coordinate 4,422 downwards.
CCACAAAACCCGGTTTGATAGTGAGAACCTGCACGTTGACCTTGGCGAGGCGATTGCGAAGACCTTGTAAAAAGACGGAAAGCCCGCCTTTCGCCGCACCATAAATGTAATTACTTTGCCGTCCTCTATCTCCCGCAACGGAAGAGATGACCGCAATGCTTCCGTGCTTTTGTTTTTCAAATTCGTTGGCAACGATCGTTAAAACGGAAATAACGCTCAAAAAATTGGCCATGATTTCAGTTTCGGCGGTTCCATAATCTTGCTCGCATTTTTTTTGATCGGGCAAAGAACCGTTCGCGATCAGCACAACATCCAGCCCGCTCAAAAACTTCCGCGCCTCTTCCACCGCCGCCGCGACTTCGTTCTGCCGGTCGAAATGGATGGCTTTCAGTCCAATGTTTAATCCTTTCACCACTTTGAAATGATCCGCGACGGCCTGCAAACGCGCGGCATTTCTCCCCACCAAAAAGAAAGAACCCGCGCCGCGCGCCGCCTGCGCTTGGACAAACTCCGTCGCAATAGCCGACGTCGCGCCAAAAATAAGCGTCTTCATGTCACCCGCCTCCAAAAGCCGGAGCTGAACCGAGGGTCTATAAATTTCGTAAATTCTTTCCATTGCGGATAAAATTTTTGAAAATCCCCCGCCGACATGCGTGCGTCTTTGGCGGGATAAAGAACGCCGCCGGCTTGCCGCACAATCTCGTCTAATTCATCAAAAAAGCGGAACGTTTTATTGCCGTTGTTCGGAAAATCCAAAGCCAACGTAATGCCCTGCCTTGGGAAAGAAAGAGCCCCCGGCGAAGACATCGAACCAAACATCTTCAACACAGCCAGAAAAGACGCTTGGCCGGAGCGCGCGATGCGGCGCAACATCTCCGCCGTCGCCTCCCGCCCCTTTTCAAGAGGCACGACAGATTGATATTGGAAAAAGCCGCGTCGGCCATAAATGCGGTTCCACTTACCCACCGCATCCAAGGGATAAAAGAACGGCTCGTAATGAACGCGCGATTTTTTGCGCTTGGACAATTGTTTGTGATAATAAGCAAAATTAAAAGCGCGCACGGTCAAGGGATTCAGGGCAAAATTCGGCGCGTCCATCGGAGCGTCGAACATCACATCAGGGTGAGGCTTCAGCTTGTTCGACTGTTCCTCGTGATTGCCCCCCATGAAAACGCCGCGCCCCAAAGAACGGCCGTGGCTCAAGCAATCAATCCACGCGACGGTGTGCTCGAATTTCTTATCCGCCGCTTCAGATAGTTCAAAAAACTCTCCCACATTGCCGAACTTGATGGATTCCATCTCAATGAAACTCGACTGAATCCGCCGCAACTGAATTTCCGCCCAAGTCACCAACCCCGTCAAACCCAGTCCCCCAATCGTGGCTTGGAACCATTCCTTGTTTTCCGTCGCGGAACACGTCAACCGCCTTCCGTCCGAGCGCAACAACTCAAAGCGCGGCGTGTGGCAGCCCAGCGTTCCCGCGCGGTGATGATTTTTCCCGTGCACATCATTGGCAATAGCGCCGCCTAATGTCACAAACTTCGTGCCGGGCGTCGTCGGCAAGAACCAGCCCCTCGGCACGGCAAACTTTAAAATTTCATCTAAGCTCACGCCCGCCTCGCAACGCAAAAGCCCCGTCTGCTCGTCGAAAGCAATGAAACGATTCAACCCGCGCGCGCCGAGCAACACGCCGCCCTCGTTTAAACAACTGTCTCCATAAGACCGCCCCAAACCGTAGGGCAACATCTTTTGCGACACATTCGGCAGAGAATCCGAACGCCAAAACAAAGGATGATAAAAACATTTTTGCTGGGGGTAGCGTCCCCATGATTCGATTAAAGTTTCTTTCATAAAGGCCGGGCCAGCGCGACAAGCAATAAACCTGCAGCCGCTATGGCGTAGCTGGTTTTATCCGTCAACGTGAAAATAACCGGATCCTCGTGCATCTTGCCGCGATGCGCCAGAAGCCAAACGCGATTGATCCAGTAAAGCAGCAAAACGCAAAGCCCCCAAAGAATTTGAGGCTGATGATAAATGGCGGAAACTTCTTTGCTGTTCAAATAAAGGGCCAACACTAACGCCGCCACATAGCCGCTCGCCGCGCCGAGGCTGGAAATTTGCTCCAGATCGCTTGTCAAATAGCCGCGTCCTTTCGCGCTTTCCTTATTTTGCCGCCGCAAATCCTTAAGCTCGGCAAACCGTTTCATCAACCCAAGACTAAGAAAAAGAAACACTGCAAACGCCAGCATCCAAAAAGAAAGAGTCACACCCACAGCATACGCGCCCGCGATAATGCGGATGGTGTAAAGACCAGCCAGCACAAGCACGTCCAACACTTCGATTTGTTTCAATCGCAAAGAATAAGCCGCGCTGGCAAAATAATAAGCGCAACCGCACGCCAAGAATGCCGGAGGCAACGCCAAGCTGGTTAAAACGCCGCCCGCAAATAAAAGCGGAATGACAATCAACCCTTGGTAAATTTGCAAATGCCCGCCCGCAAAAGGACGATTCTTTTTCCGGTAATGATGCCGGTCTGCTTCCAGATCAAATAAATCATTGAAAACATACACGCTGGAAGTGAATAAAGAAAACGACACGAATGCCATACCGGCCGCTAGCCACCCTTCCAAAGAAAGCCAATGATGAGCGGCAATTAAAGGCGTGAACAAAAGAACATTCTTGATCCATTGATGCGAACGCAAAGCACGCAGCCATGTTTTTACTTTCGATTGCGGCAAATGAAAAACATGGCTCACCTCAAAATGCCGTTGTGCGGCTCTCAACACAAAAGAAGAAGCGTTCACGACAATCGCGCGACGCGCGACGCGCCAAACTTTCATGTCGGGCCATTCGTTGCCGGCGTAATCAAAATTTTTCGCGCCGAATTTCTTCACCAAACAATCCGCTTTTTGCCGCCCTTTCAAATTGCAAGAAAGCGTTGAACCGATGACCTCGTCAAAAAGCCCCGTCCATGCGGCAACTTGCTCGGCGACTTGCTGGTGGGATGCCGTCACCAAAACAATTTTCCTCCCCTCGGCTTTTTGCTGTTTTAAAAAAACCAAAAAATCCTCGTGAAAAGGCAAAAGAGAAACATCCAGCGACACTTGCCGCGCCAGCGCATCCTTCAAATAAGCGCGGCCTTTGAACAACCAAAACAATAAAGAAAAAACGCCGAGCGGTTGTTTTTTGAGAAAAAGAAGAACGCTCTCCCAAATGGTGTCTGTGTGGATCAATGTTCCGTCGAGATCAACGCACAATACAGACGCAGTGTTATTGTCGGAAAATTGGTTCGAAGACATAGCTTTTTACATCAATAACAAATGCCCCATGCTGTAAGAATTATCTCCGCGCACAGGAAACACACGGATTTTATCAAACCCCTTTTTCCATGCCGAAGAAGGTGTTTTAAGACGATGAATCGTCAACCCGCTCCGCCCCATTTTCCCCGACACCTCAATCTTTCCGACATCCTTGCCGTCTCTCAAAAAAACAACCTGATAATCATCCGTGTGATCTAAACTGATTTCTATCCCTTTGGCAAAAGAACGGCCTTCCAGAGTTATTTCCACGCCCCTGTCTCGGAAAAAAACGTTGTCGCTGGCTTCGCTTGGCGCGCCTTCCGGTTTGGGTTGGCTTACTTTTTCAAGACTTATTTTGACCATCTTGGGATAACGATAAGCATCGAAGTGAATGAGGTGGTTATACACTCCAAGATTCATTTTCACAATCATCCCCACTCGCTGCCAGCTCCAAAGACTTCCTCTAATGATCTGCGATAAAGCGTCGTAATACACGGCCAAATCACGATCATTTATGCAATTGGTGCCTTCAAAAAAAATACCCTCTTCCATTTTTTTATCTTCGCTTAAGACTTTTTCAAATTTCGCGCCTTGCAACTCTTTTCGCCTTTTAATGGTTTCAAGATAACCGCTAGGCAAAATTCTTTCAAAATGGCCGATGCGCCAGCTCACTTTGCGCTTAACAGGCAGCCGCGCGAGCAAGGGATCGGAAAGAGCAAAGGTATCTACAATATGAACATTCGGACCGGCGTAAAACCCAACCATGCCGACCGTCCGCCGCGCTAAAATTTTTTTCGCAGTGCGGGAAAGCTTGAGATGTGTGCCGCGCAAGCGCCATCGGTGACAAGGCAAATCCATCACCCTGCTTGCTTCCGCCAAGCTATTGGTGCGCGCGTAATAGAGCCGCTCGTTGCAAATACCCCTTTTGTCCACAAAAGCAACAAAAGGACTTTCAAACACTTTTTCATTTTTCGGCAAAACCTTCACCGTGGGCAAGTCAGCGCAAAAGCCGAGGGTAATGATGACGCCGCACACAGCCGCCAGCCACACGGGTCGTTTCTCCAACAAATCCCAATCTTTCCTCGCCACCAAAATCACCGAAGCCATTAACGCCGGCGTTAAA
>JAZDII010000058.1:0-10273 GCA_043805085.1 bacterium | reverse complement strand
ATCCACCATCTGCAACACATCATTCTCGCAAGGGCAGATATAAAGACCGTCCGTCACATGATACTGCTGCCAATACTTCAAATAAGACGGCGTCACGGCGGGAATGGACGCCCATTCGTCGTCTTCAATATAAAGAGCGAGATGTTTCCTCTCTCCTTGCGTCCCCGGCGCGCGAACCGCGTTATAAAAAACATACTCCCCTGCTCCGCGCCTCATATCCTCACGAACACGGCTGCACACACAAACCGCCAATGGCGCGAAAATGAAAAGAGCCGCGCTTAAAAAAATCAGAGAAACCGCTCCCTTTAAAAAAACGCCCGCCAAAATCAACGCCACGCCAAGAAAGAAAAAAGCGGCGGAAGCAAGTTGGTGTAATCCGCACACCCAGCCTTGAGCCATCCAAGCGGCGGGAAGCCACTTGGGCGCGCTCGCGCCGCCGCGTCCGGAAAAACGCGCGCCTATCCGCAAGCCGATGAACCACGCCGCGCAAAGCGCCGCCAAAAATGCCGCCAACGATGCCATGCCTTTCTTTTACAAAATTGTAGAACGAATCCAATGCTCTTTTAGTTAAAAATTTTTCCATTGCGGAAACGGATGACTTTATGAGAGGACTGTAAGGTGGATTGGAACATCAAAGAACGCTCGGAAACATGCGCCGCAACGGGCCTTGCCTTCAAGGAGGGAGACCTCGTCCACACGCTCCTCCTCGAAGAAATAGACGGGCTGAAAAGAAAAGATCTCTCCGCTCAAGCGTGGCAAACGCTTGATAAAAACGCGCGCCCTCTTTCCTTTTGGCAATCCATCTTCAAACCTCATCCCGCCGCGTTGGAAGAACCTGTGCGCCATGACGATGCCGAAGCGGAGCTGCGCCGTCTACTGGAAAAAAATAATCGCGCCGACGACAAACTCTGCCGCCTGCTGGCTCTCTTGCTCGAACGCAAGCGCATCCTCCGCGTCCGCGAACGCGCCTCCCTAGACGGCCAACCCGTCATCATCTACGAACACGCGGACACGCAAGAAACGTTCATCGTCCGCGAAACGGATTTCAAACTGGCCGAAGTCGAGTCTCTTCAAAAAGAACTCTCGCAAGCCGGCGGCATCTTTTCCAAAGAACGCGCTGTTCTCCAATCCGAAGAAAACGCTTAAACAAAAATCTCTGAAATACTGTCCGCTAAAACCAAGCCGCGCGGGGTCAGGCGCAAGCGGCCGTGTTTCATTTCGGCCAAACCTTCCTTAACTAAATCTTCCGCCTCTTTTTTCCACGGTAACATCACGCCCTCTTCAACGCCCTCGCGCGTGCGCAAGCCAAGGAAAATGCGCTCCGCTTGCTTCATGCGCGGAGAAAGCGCCTCTTCCTTCCTCTCGGCGAAACCGTCCCGACGCACGGAATCTGCGTAGCACTGCATGTGCGCCACATTTTGCCAACGCCTCTCGCCCACAGTGGAACACGCGCTCGGGCCAAGGCCGATGTAATCGCTCCCGCGCCAACAAGCCAAGTTGTGAAGCGATTCCCAGCCCGGCCGCGCAAAATTCGACACTTCATAAGACCCAAAACCCAATTCCCGCAAGCGGTCCTGCGTGTAAAAAAACATCTCGCGCTGGCGTTCCTCGCTCACTTCTTGAAAAACCCCGTCCCTTTTCCAAAAATCAGAACCTTCCTCCACATTGAGATTATAAGCGGAAAGATGCGTCGGCTCTAAAGCGGCTGCTTCTTTCAACGCGGCCTCCCACTGCGCCAAGCTTTGACCGGAAAAAGCAAAAATAAGATCAAGACTGATATTAACAAAACCTGCCTTGCGCAAGCGCGCGACAGTTGCTTTCACTTGTTCACGGCTATGCGTGCGGCCTAAAAATTGGAGATGCTGCGGCTCGAAAGCCTGCACGCCGAGGCTAATCCGATTCACGCCAACAGAACGCAGTAAACGCGCTTTTTCTTCAGAAACCGTGGCCGGATTGCACTCAAAAGTGAACTCCTCCGCCTCGCGCCACGGCCAGTCTTTGAAAAGGGCTTCAAGCTGCGCGAGGCTTAAAATCGAAGGCGTGCCGCCGCCGAAATAAATCGTCCTTGGTTGAATGTCAAATTCTGCGCGGACTTTTTCCAATTCCAATGGCAGCGTTTCTAGAAAAACGCGGATGTTTTGCAGATCATTTTGCCGCTTGTAAAAACTGCAATACGGACACAACCGCGCGCAAAACGGAACGTGAATGTAAAGGTGATGAATCACTTGCCCCCATCGTCCTCGCGCCCGTCAAAATCTTTCGGCACGACGCCTTCTCTTATAAGAGCGCGAAAAAAATCGCTCGTCGCCTGTTGATCCACTTCGCGGGGTTCAAGCGCGATTTCTCCCGTGTCAGGATCAGTGTATTCCCAATACAACGTCATTTCCTTGGAAAGACGGTCAATCCGAGAGAGCGGCGTCGCTTCCACTAAAACTTCCCGCCCCTCTTTTTCAATGACGATTTCGTAGGGGAAACGGTGATCTAAAATCTCAAAACGGTCGTCAAAAGTGCGCTCCTCTGTCTTGTCGTCATAGTGCGCAATCATGCCGCCGGGGACATCCGTTACTTCTTTCACAGCGCGTTGCTCCGACTTGGAAAAAGACTCGGGCGAAGGCTGTTGCCTTAAAATTGCTTTCAATTTTTTATAAAATTCCTCCCTGCCGCCTTTAAAAGGCCGATAGACTTTTTCACCTTGATGCCCCTCCCTTGGGTCATCGCAAACAGCGCCATATTCCTCACGCCCATCTGAAAATCTTCTTTCAACAGGATAAGCGGTGACAGAAAAACCACCCGCCTTTGTTTCAAACGGCTTATTGGAGTGGAGGATTTCTTGCATGCCTTCATTGGGATAGAACTTTTCCACTCTCTTTTCCCCTTTAAGCTCTTCATCCGTATAAGAAGTAACCTTTTTGCTCCATTGCCCCGGTGAAATGACTCCCTCCTTGACGATTACAACGGTTCGAGGATCGGGGTAACAAAACTGGAGAGCACTGCTGACTCCCACTGTGCTCGCTTCGAAATTAATGGTCGCCACGCGCTCAGCGACAACTTTATGCCCCTCGTAATCAAGGGTAAAAGGTTTTCTTATCTTAATCAAAGGTCCTTGAGAAGGAATGGAAATTTCCAAGCGATCAGGGCGCAAAATCGTCACCCCTTCAGGAGGCATTTTTACGGTTTGAGGCTTTTTTTTAGAACTCATAAAATAAACGAAAATAACTTAGAATGTCCATGTGACGAAGCTCACTTTTGTCAAGGGAGATTCACAAATAGGGAGCGAGCCATTTTTCAACCTCTGCAACACTCACCTTCTTACGCCCGGCATAATCCACAGCTTGATCCCGCCCTAGCTTGCCGACGGCAAAATATTTGGCGGCTGGATGGGCAAAATAAAAACCGCAAACGGAACTAGCAGGATTCATGGCGAGGGTTTCAGTCAACACAATTCCTGTTTTTTGGGTCGCCTGCAACAAATCAAAAAGCATTCTCTTTTCCGTGTGATCAGGACAAGCGGGATAACCGGGCGCGGGGCGGATGCCTCGGTATTTTTCACGAATTAAATCTTCATTTGCCAAATTCTCTGTCTTGCCAAAACCCCACGCCAGCCGCGCCTGCTTGTGCAGCCATTCCGCAAAAGCCTCGGCAAACCGATCCGCCAGAGCCTTGGCGATGATGGAGCTGTAATCGTCTTTCTGTTTTTCAAATTCCGCCGCGAGTTCCGCCAGCCCGTGACCGCTCGTCACAGCAAACGCGCCCAAATAGTCCAGCCGCCCCGATTCTTTCGGAGCGATAAAATCAGCCAACGCATAATTGGATTGTCCCGCGGATTTTTTCATCTGCTGACGCAAGGTGTGGAAAACACCGAGAACGCGGCTGCGCTTTTCATCGGCATAAAGCTCAATGTCATCCCCCACGCTATTCGCGGGAAAAAAGCCCATGACGCCTTTGACATTGAGTCTCTTTTCTTGAATGATGCGACGCAGAATTTTCTGCGCATCCTCAAAAAGCTCGCGCGCTTGCGCGCCGATTTTTTTATCTTCAAATAGGGAAGGATACCTCCCGCGCAGCTCCCACACATGAAAAAAAGGCGACCAATCAATGTAATCCGCCAACTCTTTCAGCGACGGCTCAAACAACCGCGCGCCTAAAAACGACGGCTTTTCAAGCGGCTCTTTCGCCCAATCCACCGTGAACCGCCGCGCTCGCGCTTCCGACAGGGAAAGAAACCCGTCGTCTTGCTGGCCGTGTTCATGCGCCGCGCGAAGCCGCTCTTGCTCGGACTTTACTTTTTGAACAAAATTTTCCCGCGTTTGCGGATTGAGCAACTGCCCGACCACGTTGGCCACGCGCGAGGCGTCTATCACATGAACAGCGACTCCTGAATAACGCGGCGCGATTTTCACCGCCGTGTGCGCCGCGCTCGTCGTCGCGCCGCCGATAAGCAGCGGCGCGCGCAACCCCTCACGCTCCAAATGCTCCGCCACATAAACCATCTCGTCCAGCGACGGCGTGATCAACCCGCTCAACCCGATCACGTCCGCCCTTTGCTCGCGCGCGGCTTTGACAATCTGCTCGCAAGGCGTCATCACGCCGAGGTCAATCACCTCATAATTATTGCACGCCAAAACCACGCTCACGATGTTCTTGCCGATGTCATGCACGTCGCCCTTCACCGTGGCGAGGAGCACCCGCGCCTTGCCTCGCGCTTGGCTTTTTTCAGCCTCCATAAATGGCATGAGATAAGCCACCGCGCGTTTCATCACGCGCGCGCTTTTGACGACTTGCGGCAAAAACATTTTCCCCGCGCCGAATAAATCCCCCACCGCGCGCATGCCGTCCATAAGCGGGCCTTCAATGACGTCCAACGGCTTTGCGCATTTTTTCCGCGCTTCCTCCACATCCGCTTCAATAAAGTCAGTGACGCCCTTGACCATCGCGTGCTGGAGCCGTTCCTCCACAGTGCCGCTGCGCCACGCTTGGCTTTCTTTGACGGTTTCCTTTTCTTTTCCTTTGACGGATTCCGCGAACTCAACCAACCGTTCCGTGGCGTCTTTGCGCCGATTCAGCAACACATCTTCCACCCGCTCCAGCAAATCCTTGGGAATCTCCTCATACACCGCCAGTTGACCGGCGTTGACGATGGCCATGTCCAGCCCCGCGCGGATGGCGTGATAAAGAAACGCCGCGTGCATGGCCTCGCGCACGACGTTATTGCCGCGAAACGCAAACGAAATGTTACTCACCCCGCCGCTCGTGCGGCAATGCGGCAAGGAAGCTTTGATGCGCCTCACGGCTTCGATGAAATCCAAGGCATAAGCGTTGTGCTCCTCGATGCCCGTGCCCACGGTAAGAACGTTCGAATCAAAGACAATATCTTCAGGCGGAAACCCGATTTTTTCCGTCAGCAATTTATAAGCGCGCGAACAAATTTCCACCTTGCGATCCGCCGAAGTCGCCTGCCCTTGCTCATCGAAAGCCATCACCACCGCCGCCGCGCCGTAGCGCATGATCTTTTGCGCGCGCTCCAGAAAAACCTCTTCGCCCTCTTTCAAGCTGATGGAATTGACGATGGCCTTGCCTTGAACGCACTTCAACCCCGCCTCGATGACCGACCACTTGGAACTGTCAATCATGAGCGGCACGCGAGAGATGTCCGGCTCGGAAGCGACGAGATTAAGAAAGCGCGTCATGCACGCCTCGCCGTCCAACATGCCTTCGTCAAAATTCACGTCCAAAATATTCGCGCCGGATTCCACTTGCTGCCGCGCGACAGCGAGGGCTTCGTCAAAATTATTTTCCTTGATCAATCGCGCGAAACGCGGCGAGCCGGTGACGTTCGTGCGCTCGCCGACCATGAGAAAAGCAGTCGCCGTCAAAGGCTCCAGCCCGCTCAAACGCAAAGTCTGCTCGACGCGCGGCAGCACGCGCGGCGGTGAATTTTTCACCGCGGCGGCAATGGCGCGGATATGATCCGGCGTCGAACCGCAACAACCGCCGACGATGTTGAGCCAACCGTTTGCGGCGTATTCATGCAGACAAGCGGCCATCTTCTCCGGCGTTTGATCGTATTGGCCGAAAGCATTCGGCAAACCGGCGTTGGGATAACAACTCAAAAAACAAGGAACGATGCGCGACAACTCCTCGATGTAAGGCTTCATCTGCTCCGGCCCCAGCGCACAGTTGATGCCGACGCTCAATGGCTTGGCGTGCGCAACGGAATTCCAAAACGCCTCCACCGTCTGGCCGGAAAGCGTGCGACCGGAATTGTCCGTAATCGTCACGGAAATCATCAACGGCAACCGCGCTTTCTCTTCCTCAAAAAGTTTTTCCAACGCGAAAAAAGCGGCCTTGGCGTTCAGCGTGTCAAAAATCGTCTCCACCAGAAAAACGTCCACGCCGCCGCGCCAAAGCCCGCGCGCCTGCTCGTAATAAGCCTCCACGAGTTGGTCATACGTCACGGCGCGGTAAGCAGGGTTGTTCACGTCCGGCGACATCGAAGCGGCGCGGTTCGTCGGCCCGATGGCTCCGGCGACGAAACATAGGCGCGCGCCGGATTTTTTTTGAAAAGAAGCAACGGCAGCGCGAGCGACCTTGGCCGCCTCCGCGTTCAACTCTTCCGCGAACGATTCCAATCCGTAATCCGCCTGCGAAATGCGATTGGAGTTGAATGTGTTCGTTTCGATAATGTCCGCGCCCGCCTCTAAATAAGCGACATGAACGTCTTGAATCACGTCCGAGCGCGTCAAAACAAGAACGTCGTTATTGCCCTTGAGGTCTTTTGAATGATCAGCAAAACGCTTGCCGCGAAAATCCGCCTCCGTCAATTTACGGCGCTGAATCATCGTCCCCATCGCGCCGTCCAAAATAAGAATGCGACGGCGCAACAAATCGGCGAGATTTTCTTCCTTCTTCATATCATTCCATCATGATGCATTGATACATTTTGTCAAACATCCATTCCCTCACGCCCGCCCGTTTTTCATCTCATTTTTTAAGTTATCCGACCGGCGCGCGAAAACTTGACGAAACTTGACGAGCGTCACATATAAAAAATTATGAGCTTAAGCCTAAATGACATAAATCGTTTGAAAAACGTATTTAACGATGTGGAATCTTATCTTTTTCCTAACATTTTTCAAAAGGTGGAAAAATTCTTATTACCTAAGGATGCCTCCACTTTCATGGAAAGAGGACGAAAACTTTTTATTTCCGATCGAGAAGAAACCGAGCGCGCCCTGACAGAGCTTTCCATCGCTATAGAAAGAACTTACAAAGCGTGTCTCGCCGAGTATATGCAAACGGGAGGATATCAATGGAGTGAAGATGAAAAAAATATTCTCGATGCTGAAGGAAAGATTGTTCAGCCGATGGTGGCCCTCGATAAAAGCACCCCTCTTTCGATAGCAGACGTGGCAAGAGGAATTTTTCTGGCTAAGCCTACTAGTAGAATGGACTTACTCAAGGGGGATCTTCTTTCAAAAAGTTACACAATTTTTCAACATTACTGGCACGATCGAAAAACTGCCCATGAGGCTTTCCTCAAAGCGCAACAAACCCTGGCAGAACTGGGGGAGGAAGCCAAAAAATCGCCTTCACAAGAACTGAAGGCAAAAGCATTAACACCGCTCCCCATAAAACCGCGAAAAGAAGTAAGAAAACCTGTCTCAACGCCTCCGCCAACTATTATACAAAATGATCAAGAAAAAGAGGAGCCCCGCCACAAGCTCCCCCCCCCTCCCGTTATTCTTAAGGATAAAACTCCTCTCCCTAAAATTAAAGCGGTTATTCTTCCCGGCGAAAGCAAAGCAATGTTGTTCCGCGATGCTCTAGAACTCCTCGCCTCAATCAATCAAGAAGGAGATACAAAAAAAGCTCTTAAGCGACTAAGCAGCAACGTTGATAAAATTTTAAAAGGACTTATAGATAAATTCGCCCAATTATTGCAAAGCAAGGGGATTACCAATCATTCCACTCCCTTATACTCCCTTTCTAACGGAAAGTGGACCGACCAAAAGGGTGATCCAATCTCACAAAAACAGCTTATCGAAACTGCTTTTGCTCGGAAAGACAGCAAAGGCGTTCTCTGTGAAGGCACCTTGTTTCTTCTTCAATTAGTTGAAGCCTGCGAGCAAGTGCGAAAAGGAGACATGCGCGCCGCCGAAAAAACCCTCGGCATGGCTACCGGAGACGTCTCTCGTTACATGGAAGAACTAAATGACGTCACCGAACGTCCCTTACAAAAATCTTCTTCGACGGAAGAAAAAGACGAACCGGATGCGTCTTATTATAATATAGATTTGGTTGGACCTTCCATAAAGAAGGAAGAAAAAAAGGGGCATCCCAATCGGCTGCCAATTGAAAATCAAGAAGGCGGATTTGTTTGCATGATTGCTGATGGCACGGAAGATGATCTGGCTCCTAATGCGAACGAAATTGATGATGATTTCTTTCTAGGAACAGAAGAGCCTGCCCCCTCAAGAGAGGAGAGCGTTTTCTTTGTGAAAACGCCGGAAACGGCCATTGAGGATGTTTCCCCCTCTTCTCACACAAAGTAGAAGTAGAATAAAAGCGTAACGCAAAGTCTTAAGAAGACCTCGCCTTCTTCTTCGCCTCGCCCGCTTTGGATTTATGTTCCTTTTTGGGCGCGGTCTCCGCCTGCGCAGCCTTTTTATAGGAATCACTGCGATAATCCGTGATGTAAAATCCCGAGCCTTTGAAAATAAATCCCGCGCCGCAGCCAAGCTGCCGCCGCACTTTCCCCTTGCCCCATTTTTTCATGCGGCACTTGTCTTTGAGACACGTTTTCAACGGCTCGTCCTTCATGGATTGAAAAACTTCAAATGTCTTGGCGCACTTGGCACATTCATAAACATACGTTGGCATAATCGGATAATTTACCACGCTTTCAGTTATAGACAAGAGACTTGCCAATTCGCCCGACACGTTTCATAAACTCTGGCGTGAATTTAAAAGCCTATTGGTCGCAACAACAAAAGAAGATTGAAAAAGCCTTGCACACCGCCCTCCCGCCTGCAAGCGCCAAACCCGCCACGATTCACCGCGCGATGCGTTACAGCTTATTCGCCGGCGGCAAGCGGCTGCGCCCCATCCTCTGCCTCGCGGCCAATCAAGCGACCGGAGGCCAGAGCCAAGACGCGCTCCCCCTCGCCTGCGCGGTGGAATGCATTCACACCTACTCTTTGATTCACGATGACCTGCCCTGCATGGACGACGACGATCTCCGTCGCGGCAAACCAACTTCGCATAAAGTTTTCGGCGAAGGCATGGCCGTGCTGGCCGGCGACGCGCTGCTCACCATCGCCTTTGAACTCACCGCGCGCGCGCGCAGCCAGCGACGCTACTCCACGGCGGAGATGGTGAAGGAACTCGCCCGCGCTTCAGGCAGTCTGGGATTGATTGCCGGTCAAGTGGCCGATTTAGAGGGCGAAGGGAAAACCATTCGCGCCGATGAACTGCGCTTCATCCATCAAAACAAAACCGCCGCTCTGATCGCCGCTTCCATCCGCCTTGGCGCGATGTCCGCCAACGCCGCGCCCGCCGTTTTAGAACGACTCGGTAAATTCGGCCAAGCGCTCGGCCTCGCGTTTCAAGTCGTGGACGACATTCTCGACATCACCCAAACCAGCGAGCAACTCGGCAAAAGCGCAGGCAAAGACCTGCGCGCGCAGAAAGCCACTTACCCCGCCCTCCTCGGCCTTGAGCGCGCCCAACAAGAAGCCGCCCGCCTCACGCGCCTCGCCCTCTCCCAGCTCAAGCCTCTTGGCAAAAAAGGCGAGCCGCTGGAACAAATCGCTCGTTACATGCTTGAGCGAAAAAGTTGATTCCCAATTTCCCTTTTGCGCTGACGGCCCACCGGTAAACATCCAGATATTTTTGCGCGGAACGTTTGCATGAAAAATCGCGCCGCATCCCGCGCTGTTGCATCGCGCAGTATTCCTGCGGGCGGTCGTAATACGTCGCGCACGCCCAGCCGATGCTGTAATAAAGCGCGTTGGCAGAGGATTCCCAAAACATGAAACCCGTGCCGCGGTCTTGCCCTTCCACATATTGCTCCACCGAATCCGCCAGACCGCCAATGGCGCGGACAATGGGCGGCGTTCCGTAAGCCATGGAATACATTTGATTCAATCCGCAAGGCTCAAAGCGGCTGGGCATGACAAAGAAATCCGAACCGGCTTCGATGAGATGAGCGAGAGCATTGTTAAAACCGATATAAGACCCCACGCGACCCGGGTGCCGCTGGGGCAGCTCGCCG
>JAZDII010000057.1:0-10183 GCA_043805085.1 bacterium | reverse complement strand
TCCCATTTCAAATTCGCCCAGATCAGGCGTTGCGGATGGCCGCATTGAGGACAGCAAACGTGATAATGCCTCTGATCGCCCGCCAAGAATCCCTGATGCACCGAGTCCATGTATTCGCCCGGCGTGGAAATGATCAGCGTGCGCGAGTTCCAGAACGCGCGGACGCGCTTCTTGACCGTCTCCAATGCGCCGGGCGGGTAGTTCCGCGCTTCGTCGCAAAACAGCCAACGAATCGGCGTGGATTGCAAGTCGTCCAAAGACCGCGCCGTGACGACGCACAAGGGCGCGTCGGTGAAATTGATTTCGAGCGTCTTGGCTTCGTGCCGATCCAGCTCGATGATTTTGCTTCGTATCTTTTCGACGTTTTTGATGATGGGCAAAAGCCGAGTTCGCGCCAGCCGCTTGGCTTGTTTTTCGTTGGACGTGACCCACATGACGGGACCGGGGTCTTCGGCAATCGCCCACGCCAAGAGAATCATCGACGTTAGCGTCTTGCTCGTTTGCGCCGCGCACATGACGTTGATCTCGCGGACGGAGTTGTCCGCGAAAATCTCCATCAGCTCCTTTGTCCACGGAGAAGTATCGGCTTTGTAGTTGCCGGGAAAAGGCGAAGTTTTATCGACGACGATGTGTTCCTCCGCCCATTGCCAAACGGGACGCCGATCCGGCGGCTTCCACGCTTGGCGGGCGGCTTCGAGAATCAAGGAAAACGCTTCGGACATTCATCCGAAACATTCTTATCAACTCCGCAATTCGGCGATTTGTTTCTCGGTCAACGGCGCGGGCTTGCTGTGCTTTTCCCAAGTTTTGGGATTGCGGCCAAAGCCAAGTTGAATGCGCAGGCTGGCTTGGCTCATGGCGACGCCGTGCTTCCCAAGAATCTTCACGGCTTCGTCGTATTTAACGCCCGCCTGTCCCAAGGCTTTGGCGACCGCGCACGCCGAATAGCCGAGGATTTTATTGTGCTTGGTCCCAGTTGCTTTGCCCGAAGGCTTGGCCGGCTTCTCGTCCATCCGCTCCTCGGCCTTGGCTTTCGCGGTTTGAAGATCGGCGAATGTTCCGAACATATCCTTGCCTTTGCGAAGTTGGAATTTTCCTCCCGCGCAATGGATGATAGTGAATTCGCCGCAAACGGCGCGGGTTTTATCGTTTTGTTTTTGGGTTGTCCATTTCATTGATAATTCCTTTCGTTGAATTGCGCATGACTTCGCTTATTCCCGAAAAAATGGGAAGGCAACTATCTGACTTTATTTTCGCCGTATTTCGCATTCAGGCACACATCCTGCAGGCTTCAGCAAAGCCCGTTGTGGAGCTGATTGCAGACTTCATTCATCGCGGCCTTGCAATGCTGCTGGCACTCGACGGGCGACAAGCCCGCCAGTTGCGCGGGCAGTTCGTTCTCGAATTTTTCTCGCAAAACGGACTTGGTGTTTTGAATCATCCTGACCGTTTCGGCTTTGGCTTCGGACTTGGGAATGTATTCGCCGCGTTTGACGGCGTTCTCAAATTCAATGCGCTCAGCTTGTCCAAGGAGTTTGCGGCATTCGAGCGAGTATTTGTCGGGAGCATCCTCGCCGGACTTGCCGCGCAGGCCGTGCAAGTTCATAAACTCGCGCCACGAAGCAACGTTGTGCGAACCGTTGGGATTGGCTTGTGGCGCGTCCTCGAATTGCTTGCTCCATTTGTTCAACGCCCGGCGCGAGACGCCCAGAATGTTGGCAAGCTCGACGAAGCTTTTCGCAACGCCAGATTCCTGATTTTTGCCGGATGCTTTGGATAAAAGATTTCTCTCGGCAACCGTAAGCGTTTTGCCCGCCTTGATCTTTTTGACGATGTTCGCCAGCTCGGCTTTTTCAAGTTGCTGAAGTTCCTGATCCGATAGTTTCATACAATGCAGTCGCGTCCTCGGTTTGCCCGTTGCGTTCGCGCAGGACTTTCTTCTCGCCGCCCAGGTTGAGCCATCGCTTGATAATAACGTCGCAATACACGGGCGAGATTTCCATGCCGTAGCATCTGCGCTGGACATTCTCTGCGGCGATGAGTTGCGAGCCGCTTCCGCAAAACGGTTCGTAGCACAATTCTCCAATTTGCGTGTGTTGTTGCATCGGGATGAGGAAACATTCCAGCGGTTTTGGCGTCGGATGCTCGGGGCGTTCGGATTGTTTGATGCCTTCAAGTTCCCAAACGCTGTGCTCGAATAAGTCCTGCGCTCGCGGCGGCTTGTTGCCCTTGATCCATCCAAAGAAACACGGCTCGTGCCGCCACATATACCATGTCCGGGAGATAAGCGGGCGCGGTTTGACCCAGATGATTTGCTGGTGCGCAAGCGCGCCGTGTTTTTCCCAAGATTCTTCGACCATCTTTTGCCGTTTGGACGCGTGCCACATGTACCATGCGGCGTTGGGAAGAATGGCGTGTTCGACGGCAACGCCGATGAACCGATCATACAAGTCGCAGTTCTCTTTCGAGTCCGCTTCATCCCACGTCGCGCCGTAGGTGTCCGACCAATCCTTGCCGCCGTCTTTGCCCATCTTTTGTGGACGATTGTCACCGTTGTAATCCACCAGATACGGCGGGTCGGTGGCAAAGAGGATGGCTTTCTCCCCGTTCATCAATCGCTTCACGTCTTCGGCTTTTGTGGAGTCTCCACAAAGCAAACGATGATTGCCGAGGATGAATAAATCCCCTGATTGCGTGATTGCTTCCTTCGGCACTTCGGGAATGGATTCTTCTTTCGATACGTTCTCGAACTTCCCCAGAATCTCTTCCAAGGCGTCGCTATCGAAGCCCGTCAAATCCAAGTCAATCTTGCCGTCGAGTTCCTTGATAAGAGCCGCAATCTCGTCGTTGTCGGGCTCGGCAAGTTCCGCGATGCGGTTGTCGGCTAAGAGGTCTGCATACTCGGCGGCTTCGTTTTCGTAGTCCTGATAATCGACGGGAACGGTTTCGAGTTTGAGCAACCTTGCAGCTTCCAGTCTAGCGTGTCCTTTGACGATGAACCCCGAACGCTTCGACACCACAATCGGCGAACGCCAGCCTTGCGCTTTAATGATTTTGGCGAGCAGTTCAATTTGCTTTTCGGGATGCTTGTTTGGGTTCTTGGGATTGGGAACGAGTTTCTCGATATCCACCAAAGCCGTGTGGGAACAAAATGTGGGAACCATGCCCTCTGTTCCCATGTCAACACAGAGGAGAGCCTTGAAGTTTAAGTGGGAACGGGAATTTGCCTTATCTCATCGAGAAAGACCGCTAGACGCAGAACCCGCGCAGATTATCGAGCAGGAAGCCTTCATGCCGGGGGGGGTAGGAGGTCAAAGCTTCTCGTAAAGATCAGCAAACCATTTCAACTCGTTCTTCAAAACCCGCCGCGCATCTTCAGGCCAAGTTTCCATGGGAGCTTCGTCAACTCTGTTATTGAACCACAAACGAAAACCGTCCAAATGCCTCGTGAATTTTACCCAAGGAGTTTGTGCATCGGGTTCTTTTGACTTTTTATCAGGCAAAGGCAAGACGCCTGTTGCAATGTAAGCTTGGCGCAGGTTCGAGACATCCTTCAAATCGGTCACATGTGACTGATTTGCCAACCTCATATATCGGCGTGCCGTTTCTTGAGAAACCTTTGGACAGTTTATTTTCAGCCACTCAAGCCAACTGCCGTGCTTGAGATGTTGTTTCTGCCGACACAAAAGTTGACCGCATTCGACCGCCTTGTTAACAGCGTCGAATACCCTGCCTTTGACTTCGTCGGCGAATGCCAGTGACTCTTCATAGGCTTGGTTTATTTCTTGGGACAGATTAATTTCGACCGTTTTCTCCATGCCTGTGATACCGTGTCAACTGAACAAGCCTGTATTTTTTACGGGCTTTTTTGGACTTCATCCCTCGAGAGGGTTTCAAACCAAACGTCTTCGACCATTGCACCGCTATTTTGCTGAACGCCGCTTTGCTAACGCCGTGTCTTTTGGCTAGCTCCGTCTGGCTTGCTCCTTCAAGTGCCAAAACGCCTGTTGCAAAACAAACGGCGTCGAAGACAAGAAGCGGATTCTTCGACGATCTTAATCTTGCGCAAAACGACGCCAAGGCGTCTGCCGTCGTCGCGGCGGACTCTTGATTTGACGACTCTCTATCCACAATCGCAGCGATGTCCGGCGTTTCGCTCGCAAGCGAAGACTCCGCCACATCCTTATCGCTTACGTTGCTGGTTTTGCTTGTGATTGATGGTTCGTGTAGGCCGTCTGCTTCGAGCTTGGCTCGTTCGGCAGGAGATAGGCTTTCGATCCAACGCTCGTACTCGCGTTGATACTCCGTATCACGAACATTCTGACGTTGGGCGTAGTTGTCTTTCATGCAGCACCCCCATGCGGCAAAAAAGAAACCAGCCTGCTGTCAGCTGTCACAATTATCCCCCCTATAAGGGGGGGATAATGATAATTATGACAGCAAAGACAGTCCGAATTATGACAGCGTTTATGAGAGCATTTTGAGAGCAGATTCATAAACCACTCTCCTTGAACTTTCTCCACCAACGCCAAATAGTGCTGTCACTAACGGACATTTTGATAGCAACCCGCTCGCAATTCTCCCGCGTTAATTTGCCTCCAAATTCAGCTAAAACAGCCCGAAAAGTCTGCGGATCAAACGCGCTTGGTTTGCCGATTCGATCACGGCATTTCGGAGTCTCTGTCGGCTTCTCGCATTGCTCCCAGCAAATGCCGCCTGTCGTAGAGTGGCGTAGAAAGATCGTGTCCGTCGGTTCGCCTTGCAACGAAAGCAAACCCGCCCGCTTGCGCCGTTTAGTCATGCTCAACTGAAACGTCGGCGGTGCGCCGTCAGGAGTTTTGATGCGGACAAGAACCGCCGTCTCTCGCGACCAGTTGACCAACGCCGAGCTTCCAAGCCCGCTGTAAGCCAGATCGCTCGCCGTCCAATGGTCTGCCGCTTTGGGGTCTTTGGACGGCTTGCCCGTGTGGTGCAACAAACACCAAATCACGCCCGTGCGAACGCTGATAGGATTTAACCCGGCGCAACAAAAGTTGCTGACCACTTTTTGCTCGGAAATATCGTCGCCGATGTAGTTGAGCAGCGGATCGCCCCAAACCAAATCGGGCTTGTGCTTGTCGATAAGTCTTTCGGCGAGCTTGATGAAGTCTACACCGGAGTGAATTGTGTCGCGGTAAATGATAACGCGGTCTTCGAGAAGTTTTTCCTGCTCGGCGGAAATACCCATCGCATTTTTCACGCCTTGATACATCTCGGCAAGGTCGCCGATATCGTTTTCAGCTTGGATGAGAAGCGATCGCAACGGTTTTACAGGCTTGATGTGAAACGCCAATAGCCCTAACGCCCAAAGCAAAATCAGTTGCATGCAGAACGACGATTTGCCGATGCCGGATTGACCGATGATCACCAGTGAACCGCCTTTGCAAAGCCAACGATTGCCCATGATGTTGTTAGGATCGTCCTTAGTGTTGTAACTCGAGAGCGAAAGAATCGAGAGAGGTTCGCCGATTTCTTTTTCTGTTTGCGCTGTCTCCCACTCGTCCCAAGATTTCAGGCCGAGATTAGTTGCGAGTAATCGTTGCGAACGAATTTCGCCGTTGACCGTTCGGCGGCCGTCGGGGCAACGCGAAAGACGCGAGGGATTTTTGTTTTTCTTGTCGAGAAATTGATTCTCGAAATATCTCCAGATGATCTCGACACGGCGTTTGTATTCTTCCGCGTTCGACGCATCAACCCGCACCCACGCGTGAAGCGATTTGTTACCGGAATCGATCACAACCGCGACGGGCAGCTTGCTCTGCGTAATCGCTTCAAATTGCTTTTCTTTGGGAATTAAATTTTTGTGATCATCCGTATCAAATTCCACCAAGACGTGACGATACACAGTGACATGCGCATCCTTTGAACCATCCCTCATCATCGGGTTGATGCGAACGAACAGTCCGAATGGCGTTTGAAAGCATTTTTCGATGCCGCCCTTTTCTTCAACCTTCTCGATCCACTCTTCTCTCGTCTGCGTCACTCCTTTTGATGGAAAAATCTCGCCCTTCTCGCCTTTTCTTGCCGGGGCGATGGCAATATATTCGCCCTGCTTAAAACACACTTTGACGAATCGAATAAATCCATTTCCAACTGGAGAAGTCAGTGGATGAATTGAGCAACCATTACCATTATGATCAATAGCTTCTCTCGGAGGCTTTGAGTAAGCCGAACGAATCGTTGAGTGGGCTTCAGCTTCACTTAGCCCATCGCAAACAGCCCTATGAATCAATTGGGATTCTGCATCGGATTGGCAAAAGAGTGCGTCTCGAAACTGGCACGCGGCGTCAAATAATTCCGCATTGCGTTGCCCTTCGCTCGCACCGCACGTAATATAATCCAACGTGCGCTGGGGAAGCTTGGGCGCACCTGAATAATGTCTATTACGCAAGTCCACGTCAGCTCCTTAAAATTTTAATGGAAATGAAAACATCAAACACCGCCTATGTTCATGTTGTCCGTGTCAACTTTCCCCCTGTTTCCCTTCCATTCTTTTGTGCGTCTTAAAACTGTGAATAACTTGTCAACAACTGTAAGCTGGCGATGTTGAAATTTTAAGCAAAAAAAAGCGGAAATATCCCTCATAACAGCACTCCTTGCAGGGCATTTTCTTCCCACCATTTCTGGAGCCGATACTGCACCATGATAGGATTGACCTTAAATATTTTGGCCAACTTTCGTTCGGCATCATGAATAAGAACATTTCTTTCTTCGCCCTTAGAGCGACGTATGTCTTCGATCAAGGGTTCGGCTGCTTGAGATAGTAACTTCATCGGCAAAAGCAGGCAGCTCATCGCCAGATTCGCCTGCATTTCCCACCATTGAGACTTGGCCGCAGCTTGGCTTGGAGTAATCATAGAATCTCTGCACATAAAGCCGTCCCTTACGATGCTGCCATTTTGGGACTCGTCTTTCCACAGTGAAGGTTGATGTCTTTCTGCCATGATTTTTTCAATCCAAAGATGCGTATGGCAAAGTCCATGGCCGGCCTCATGCGCCAACGTGGAACGAGTGCGGCATTGAGCGACTTCGGACGTGTCATCACCTAGTGATTGAGCAATGACAATCTTCCTCAGTCCCTTAATATCAAACTTGGCGTATCCAAGGATGTTTTCTTCGAGCGGCTGATATTCCTCGGTCAAATCAAAATGTTTTTCAATGAAGCGGTCGATCCGAATGGAAGAAGGCTCTTTAGGCAAAAGCCCTGCGTTTTTGAGCGCGTCGGAACACATTTGTTCCATCTCCTTGTCATTAAAAAACGGCTTTGTCAAAAACGGTCCCATAAAGGCTTTCTGGTATTTCATCCTTCCTTCTCCTTACATTTTGAATTTTCCTTTTCCACGCGTTTGACTAGATCGTCGGGTGAGATATGCTTTTCTTGTACGGCACCTACTACTTTGCGGAATGCAAAGCCATATTGAGGATTGCTCCTCACCAACTCCTGCATTTCGCGCACTGGCGGGCGCTGATCGTATTGCTGCAGATCTTCTGCGGTAACCCCGAGTGCTTCAGCCAAGAGGGGCAAGACATCTTCCGCTGGAAAGCGGTTGCCCAATTCAATGTCGGAAAGAAAAGCGGCTGTCTTTCCAATCTTGCTTCCCAGTTCGCGCAGGGAGAGATCCTTGGATGCTCTTAATTCCCTAATATACTGCCCAAAGATTTTTTTCTGCATAGTAAGCAGAACGTAGCTGAATAGAGATGAATGTCAAATTTTTACGAAGGCAACGATTCCATGCCTTCTGGTTCGGCAATTTCTCGCATTGCTCGGTGCGATTTTAAACCGCGACTTGATGCCAAATATTTCATGATTTCTTGCGGTTCAAATCGAACCAATCTTCCCACATAAACGCAAGGAAGGCCAGCTTTCTTAAGATTCTGAACGTGTCTCACAGTGCATCGAAGATATTTTGCCACATCCGGCACCGTCCAAAGGGAAGTCATTGTCGTCTCCATGCTCATGACCACGTGTCAACGAACACCAACGAACCAAATCAGTCACATGTGACCGATTTAATCCTTTTTCAAATCTCAAACGGCCGCGTCAACGAACTGCATGCACTGACCAAGAAAACAACCACTCACATATGAGCGGTTATTTTTTTAATTTGAATAGTATTCTTAAGAAGCTAAAATGTATTAGAAAAATTTACTGCTGCAGCAGAGATCGACTTGGCAATAAAGAATAAAATGTACTTGATGATTGTGGCCTCGCTGGGGTTCACAGCTTCCTTTTTGATAAACATCAGATTGGAGGTTTATATGAATACTAGCATAGCAATTATTGTTAATTACCTTTGCATGGTGGAAATGGGGTTTCTGGGAAGTCTGGTGAGTTCCCTTTGCGAGGAGAGACTAAATCATCAACAGTTTTGTTCTGTTTGCCTTAAGAGAAACCCTCGGGAGGTTCGATTCCTCCCCTTCCCATTAAAAGCTTTTTATGAGTCTTTATAAAAATGCCATCGATTCAATAAAAGTTGGCGTTCTCGATTTGCAAAAAGGGAATAAAATACGAGTTATTTCTGCAATGCGAAATATCTACGCAGGGATTCTATTGCTCATTAAAGAAAAATTAAGGCAACTTTCTCCCCCTGGAAGTGGCGATGTTTTAATTCAAAAGAAAATCCTCCCTGTTATGGATGCTTCAGGAAGGGTCGTATTTAGAGGGTCAGGCAAAAAAACTGTTGATTTTAATGAGATAAAAGAACGCTGTGAAAATTTAGGCATAAAGCTTGATTGGAAAAAACTAGAAGACATTCGAGAAATTAGGAATGATATTGAACATAAGTTCTCAAAATTACCACCCAAAGCTATTCAAAAGATTCTAAGCGAATCCCATGTTTTAATCCATGACATACTTGTTAAACATCTGCACGATGATCCACAGAGAATCTTTGGGGAAAAAGTATGGCGTTATCTTTTAGCTGAAGCAAAAATTTATCAAACAGAGAGAAGCAAATGTTTAAAAGCTCTATCATCCATTGATTGGAGGAGTGCAGCTTTGGCAACAGCCATAGAAGAATACCCCTGTTCAAAATGTGGGCTAGATTTGCTGATTCCTCAAAATAATAAGGTGGGTAGGGAAAATGTTATTTTAAAATGTAAAGTGTGCGGACAAAAACATAAATATGAAGAACTTGCAGAGGATGCCTTAAAAAAATCACTCTCATGGAGAGATCATCTTTCGATTAAGGATGGAGGTGAAGAAAATCTTGTAAATTGCCCATTTTGCTTAAAGGAGAGTTATATTATGGAAGAGAAAAAATGTGCGTTGTGTGGCGAATCAGCAAATCATGAGTGCATCCGTTGTGGAGATACTATTCCGGCGAGCGAAATTAGTGATGGAGATATGTGTTTAGCGTGTTCCATAGCTATGAGAACTTAGCAGGGATATATGGCAAACCACTTCTCCGCATCTTCTGGAGAAACCAGTTCCCTGTAGTGGCGGAAGATCATGTCGGGGGAGTTTCCGCATTCGAGGGCGACGCGGGCGGTGTCGTGGATTTGGGCGAGACGGTAGCTGATGTAGGAATGCCGCAGGGCGTTGTGTTTGATGGTGCATCCGGCATCGCGGATGAGGAAATAGGCGTGGCTGATTTCGTAGGGGATGATGCGACCTTCTTTTTTCGCGTGCGGCAGTAACAATGCTTTGAGATTTTCTTGGATGGGAACGATTCGTCGTGCTGCTGTCTTGGCTTTCTCGGCAGCAACAGTGATGAAGCCGCGTTCAAGGTTAACCTCTTTCCAGTCGAGACGGGCGATCTCGGCGGTTCGTAATCCCGCAAAGCCGCCAATCGCCAAGAAGGAAATAAGAAGTTTCGGCACTTTGGTAAGCAAATCGGTCATTTCTTTGGGTGTGTATATTTCGATTTTTGAAGGAGGTTCTTTCCAATACTCGATTTTCTCAAAAGGGTTGGCGGTGGAATAGTTTTGCTTCACCAGCCAATTGCCGAAGATCAGGAATGTTCGCAGCTTGTTATTGCGCGTTGTAATTTGGGAATAGGTTTCGAGGAACGCCAATGCCTGCGCTTGAGACGGCATCTCGTTGCCCTTTGGTTTGCAGGATTTTTCGAGCTTGGTGAGGTTGATGCGCGATTGATTGACGTAACAGTTTGAGAGCGCCAATTTCTTGCGCGACTCGACAAAA
>JAZDII010000056.1:0-12071 GCA_043805085.1 bacterium | reverse complement strand
AATAAAGAAAACGTCACTGGAATGTGCAGCGCCGAATTTGATTTTAAAGGGCTGTTGAACGATTTGAAGAGCGTGAAAGGAAAGGGTGTTCTTAATGTCAAAGAAGGGGATGTTTATAAAATCCCCATCTTCGGCGCGTTTTCCGAAGTTTTGAACTCCATTTTGCCGGACATGGGTTACGCCAAGGCGTCGGACGCGCGCGGGGAATTTTCTTTTTCCAACGGCGTGATCACGATTGATCAAATGGACATTTCTTCCTTCGCTTTCGCCGTCATTGGGCATGGGACTTATGACTACGTGCGCGATGACGCGGATTTGAGCATGAGGGTGAACGTCAAGGGCATTTTCGGCGTGCCGCTTTTTTTCGTCAGCAAATTATTTGAATATCAAGGCCGCGGAAAGCTGGGCGCGATTAAATGGGAATCGAAAGTGTTTTGATACCGCTTGACGTAATCTCGATGCGAGCACAGTAATAAGAGTTGATGAGAGCAGCTGATTTACGGGGCATTTTGACGTATGTGCCGCAGTTCCGCGAAAAGATTTTCGTGCTGAACGTGGATAGCGTTGTTTTGGCGGACGAAAATTTGCCCAATTTATTTTTGGACATTTCCGTCTTGCGCAGTCTGAACATCAAAATCGTCATCGTCTATGGAGCGAGCGCGCACATTAAAAAACTCGGCGAAGAATTAAACATCGCGCCGTCGAATTTTGTCGGCGTGGGAGTGACGGATGAAAAAACCTTGCGCCTCGCGCTTTTGGCTTCAGGCCGCATTGAGCAAGATATTCTCCAAGGCTTAAGCGACAACGATTTGCGCGGCGCGGCGACGAACGCCGTCGTTGCTCATCCCACGGGCATCATCGGCGGCCAAGACCAGCAATACACCGGCAAGGTGGAGCGCGTGGACGTGGCGTTTTTGGAGGGATTGCTCAACAGCGGCGTCATTCCCGTCATTCCGCCGCTTGGGTTTGACGGAGACGGGCACGTTTTTCGCGTGGATTCCGACGGCGTGGCTCTTGCGGTGGCGCAGGCGTTGCGCGCTTCCAAGTTGATTTTCTTAACAACCAGCAACGGCGTGAAAAAGAACAGCCACTGGATCACGCAAATGTCCGTCGGCGAGGCGGAGGATTATTTGAAGAAAAACCGCGAGACCATGGCGACGGACATCGTTTCCAAGATGGAACACGGCGTGCGCGCTTGTCTCAACGGCGTGAGCCGCGCTCATATTTTGGACGGCATGGACAACGAAGCGTTGTTGCAGGAAGTTTTTTTTAATGACGGCGTCGGCACGATGATTTACGCCAACGAATACACCGCCATCCGCCGCGCCATGAAAAAAGACGTGCGCGCCATCATGGCTCTCATTCGAGATTCCGTGGCCAAGGAGGAACTGATTCATCGGACGCGACAAGACATTGTCAAAGACTTGCACGATTTTTATGTGTTTGAAATTGATAGCAACATCGTCGGCTGCGTTTCTGTGCATCCTTTGCCTGACGCGCCGGAAGACGGCAAAATGGCGGAGCTGGGTTGCCTTTTCGTCGCGCAATCGCACGAAAATCAGGGCATCGGAACAAAGCTGATGCTCTTCGCGGAAAATCGCGCGCAAGAAATGGGCGTGCGGCGGTTGCTTGCGCTCTCGACGCAAGCTTTCAATTACCTCCGCAAACGAGGCGGGTTTCAAGAAGGGACGGCGGATATTTTACCTCCGGTGCGCCGTCAGAAATACGAACAAAGCGGGCGCAACTCCCGCGTGCTTTTCAAGGATTTGAAAAAGTAGGGTCTGATGCCCCATCACTAAAAAGTTTGACAAATGAAAAATGCGTGAAAAGACTATGGCTTTTGAAAGCCGCAAAAGCCATAGTAATTTTGATGAAGTTCTTTGATTCTGGGTGCGTCATTCTGGGATGTGTTTAACCGTAAGTTCAAGCCAGCGCGGCGATGGCTTGCATCACCTCATCGGAAATGCGCTGGTAATCTTCCCGCGTGGGATGATGCGGCGTTGTGAAGACGATGGGTTTGCCGATAGAAACGCGCATCGGCAGAAAAAACTTCCATTTACCTTCCGTCGGCCATGCTGCGTACGTCCCTGAAACGTGGACGGGCAGCACGGGGACTTGCGCTTTGGCGATGACGAGCCCAATGCCGGGTTGGCCGGGTTGTAATTTCCCGTCTTCCGTTCGCGTGCCTTCGGGAAAAACGAGAACTTTTTCACCCGCCCGAAGCAGGGAAATGATTTTTTTCGTGCCCGCCATGTCGGGACGGTCTTGATCCACCGGCACGGAATTAACGAGCGGCAGAAGCTTGTCCATAACGGGCGGACGAAAAAGGCTTTTCCGCGCCAAATAATGAATTGGTTCTTTCGTAATGAACGCGCCCACGAGCGGCGGATCGAGAAAACTGGCGTGATTGGCGACGATGAGGCAGCCGGTGTCCGGCACATTTTCTTCGCCTTCGACGCGCACATCGTAAAAAAGGCGAAAAAAGATGAAACAAAGAGTCCTAGCGATGTGGTAAACAAGATGCATAAGTCACACGCGCGGTTTGAGACCCCGTTGCAACGCGCTATTGTAAATATGTTGAACGACTTCTTCGATCGTCATGTTGCTTGTGTCCACGCGCTCGGCGTCCGCCGCGCGAATCAGCGTCGCAGCCACTCTGTTAGGATCAGTGGAATCCCGCGCATCCCGCTTGCTGGGCGAATCCGCTTCGCCTTGTTTTTGCCGCCGCGCTTCGCGGACGGCGGGGTCGGCGTCCAAGAAAAATTTGTACGGAGTATCCGTCGCCACTACCGTGCCGATGTCGCGCCCCTCCATCACCAAAGGCGCGCGGCAGCGCAATTGGCGTTGCTTGTTGACCAGAAATTCGCGCAGTTCGGGCAGAGAAGCGACTTGAGAGACGGTTTGGTGCACCCGTTCCTCGCGTAGAAAAGAAGCGGGATTGACGCCGTTGACGCTTAAAGTCGCCGCGCCGTTGGTGATTTCCATTTCAAACCGCGTTTCCGCGAGGAGCTTTTTCATTGCCGGACGAGAGGACGGATCGTTCCCTTTTTCCATCGTCAGCCATGTAAAGGCTCGATACATCGCGCCCGTGTCCACATACACAAAGCGCAGCAGTTCGGCCAAACGCTTGGCAACCGCGCTCTTGCCCGAAGCCGCCGGGCCGTCAATCGCTACAAGGGGATAAATCATCGTTGTATTTGGTATTATTTTTCGTGAATGGTGTTTCTCATTTCATTCACCATATTATAAACACTTTCAGCGTTTTTGACGTCATGAAATGTAGGCACATTTTGTTCATAAAGAGGTGTTGAAAAATCCATCCCCGTATTTTCATACGCGATAGTCGCTATACTTGGTAAAACCCCAAAACGTATGGTACCGATCCCATCGGGACGAACGGATTTATTAATTGTCGGAATCCTATCGATAAATTCAGCTTGAACACGTCGGTTAAATACGTTCGTCAAAACAAGCACCCGTTTATTGGTAACAGCGTAATATGTCCTTCGTTTTTTAGCATTTTTCCAAAAGAATCTGCCAAAGGTGACATATAGTCCTATCAACACAAAAGGGATTCCAAAAAGCCCGAAAATCACCAATGGAGCAGTCTCCTTCACAAAAATAAGAACGCCTAATTCCCAAGCAAAAGCAAGGCCGCACCAAAGAAAAGAAAAGGGAACGAGAAAAAGATCGATTTTCGTGAAAAGCACAGATGTTTCCGGTTGCCCTGCCCAGAGAATCTGTTCACCCTTGAACAGTTCCTTGTCCATCACATTGCGCGTTTCGTCTATGAAATTAGCGCGCATTTTTTCTTTTCCTTGTCACTACCTTAATCGATCCATTTTTGATAATTCGCCAAGCGCGACAAGTCTCTTTCAAACGTCGGGTAAGACGTGGCGAT
The DNA here is from genome assembly GCA_043805085.1 of bacterium. Classification (GTDB taxonomy): domain Bacteria; phylum Verrucomicrobiota; class Verrucomicrobiia; order Methylacidiphilales; family Verrucolacustridaceae; genus JAZDII01. The sequence goes on along the minus strand of JAZDII010000056.1, from coordinate 8,170 downwards.
GCACGCCGTGTCTTCAATCAACGTTTCGCCATCGCAGAAAAGGCCGAGGATGGCAAAGGCCATGGCGATGCGATGATCGCCGAAGCTGTTGACCTTTGCGCCGCGCGGGCGCGGGCAGCCTTCGATGATGAGACCGTCGGGTTGTTCCTCCGCGCGGACGCCGAAAGCGCGCAGGTTCGTTGCCATCGCGGCGATGCGATCCGTCTCTTTCACGCGCAATTCTTGAGCGTCCTTGATGACCGTCGTTCCTTGAGCCAGAGCGGCAGCGACGGCGAGGATCGGCAGCTCGTCAATCACGTTGGGAATTTCCGCGCCTTCGATGACGGTGGCTTTGAGCGTTGTTCCTTCTTTGACGACGAGCGCGCCGGACGGTTCAGCTTCGAGAACATTGACGTTCTCCACAATGTTCGCTCCCATGCGCAGCAAAATGTTCAAAAGCCCTGTGCGCGTCGGGTTCAGGCCGACTTTATCGAGAATCAGCGTTGCCCCCGGCATGGCGGCGGCGGCCACCAGCCAGAATGCGCCTGAAGAAAAATCGCCCGGCACATCAATATCATTAGCTTGAAGACGCTGCTGCCCGTAAAGCGTGATGTGATTTTTCTGGCGTTGAATGCTCGCGTTGAAGTGGCGCAACATGCGCTCCGTGTGATCGCGCGTGGCGACGTCTTCCTCCACCTCCGTTTTTCCTTCCGCTTGCAGACCGGCCAGCAGGACGCAGGACTTGATTTGCGCGCTGGGCACAGGCGTGTGATAGGAGATACCTTGAAGCGGTTTGCCGTTGATGCGGAGCGGTGGGCGAAAGTCCTCGCCTTCGCAAATGATCTCCGCGCCCATTTTGGAAAGAGGGTCCATGATGCGCTTCATCGGCCTTTTATTCAACGAAGCGTCGCCAAAAAGCGTGCTGGAAAACGGTTGAGCCGCTAAAAGACCGGCGATGAGACGCATCGAAGTGCCCGAATTGCCACAATCCAAAGATTCCGCCGCTTTGAGATACTTGCCGTCGCGCCCTTCCACAATGTAAGTCGTGTCGTCCACGCGGTCGGCTTTCGTTCCCAGAGCTTGCATGATCTGCATCGTGCAAAGGCAATCTTCACTGTTGAGAAAGTTGGAGATACGCGTCGTCCCCATGGCGAAGCTGGCCAAAATCGCCGCGCGGTGAGAAATGCTCTTATCGCCCGGCATGGTGATTTTAGCTCGAATGCGGCGGGTAGGACGGACTTTTAATTTCATAAAGTAAGAGGCGAACAGTAAAATGCCGCGCCGCGCCTTGCAATCTGCTTTTTAGAATTTTGCGGGTTGATTGAGCGTAAGCGATTGCTAGAAAGATCAAATGAATCCTTTAATCGGTTATGCTTTGCTTGGGCTAGGGAGCGGGTTCTTAAGCGGTTGTTTTGGCGTTGGTGGCGGCGGGTTGATAGTGCCCGTGCTGATTTTGTTTTTTGCCGTGCCTTACCATGTAGCCGTTGGCACGTCGTTGGCCCTCATTTTGCCCATTTCTTTGGCAGGAGGTCTTACCAATTTTAAACTAGGCAACGTCAATTGGGCTATTTTTACAGCTTGTGTCATTACAGGCGTTTTGGGAGCTGTCTTAGGAGCATTGCTCATCCAGTATGTGCCTGCTCTTTATGCCAAACGCGCTTTCGCGGCTTTTCTTGTGTACACCGCTTGGAAGTTGTGGACGAAGTAGATAGAGAATAAAGTTTCCTGCTAAAAGGATTTTTGCTATCTTTCCCCGCTTATGACCGCAAAACCCGTTGCCTTTAATAACACCGTTCTTCGGGACGGCCATCAATCCCTCGCCGCCACTCGCATGACGACGAAACAGATGTTGCCCGCGCTGGAGGAGCTGGATTCCCTCGGCTTCGGCATGTTGGAGACGTGGGGAGGGGCGACGATTGATTCCTGCCTTCGCTTCCTTGGCGAGCAGCCGTTTGAGCGCATCTCGACTCTTAAAAAAGGCGCGCCGAAGACGCCTCACGGCATGCTGTTGCGCGGCCAGAACATCGTCCAATACGCCAGCTTCCCCGACGACGTGGTGGAGGCATTCGTCATGTGCACGGCCAAGCGCGGCATGGACATTTTTCGTATTTTCGACGCTTTGAACGACATCCGCAACCTGAAAACCGCCATTCAAGCCGTTTTGAAGGCGAAGAAACACGCGCGCGGCGAGATTTGCTACACCATCAGCCCTGTTCACACCATCGAGGCGTTTGTCGCGTTCGGGGTGGAACTCGAACGTTTGGGCTGTCATTCCATTTCCATCAAAGACATGGCGGGGTTAATCGCGCCGGACGTGGCGTATCGTTTGGTGAAGGGGCTGAAAGAAAAAGTCAAAGCGCCGGTCATTCTTCATAGTCACGACACCGCCGGTCTTGCCGCCACTTCTTATTGCGAGGCCGTTCGCGCCGGTGTGGACGCTATCGAAACGTCCATCGTGCCTTTCGCCAACGGCACGAGTCAGCCGGACACAGTGCGCATGATGACGCTGTTGGAGGGCACGCCGCGCTGCCCGAAGTTTGACAGGGACGCGCTGGATCACTTGCGCCAACACTTCACAACAGTTTATGCGGAACTTAGCAAATTCACTAACCCCATCAACGAGCGCGTGGACAGCGACATTCTCCGCTACCAAGTGCCCGGCGGGATGTTGAGCAACTTCGTCAACCAGCTCAAAGAACAAAAAATGGCGGATAAACTGCCCGAAGTGATGAAAGAAGTGGCGCACGTCCGCAAATGCCTCGGCTATATTCCGCTCGTCACGCCGACGTCACAAATCGTTGGCACGCAAGCGATGATGAACGTGAAGTTCGGTCGTTGGAAGATGATCGCGCAGCCGACGTCTGATGTCGCGCTTGGCAAATACGGCAAAACGCCCGGGCAGGTTGATTCTGACTTGCTCAAAATCGTCATGGAACGGACGAAAGAAAAGCCTATCGAAGGTTGCTCCTCGGATAATCTCAAGCCGCGCATGAATGATCTTAGAGCCGAATTAAAAAGCAAAGGCTTGCCGAGCGACGACGAGACTGCCGTTCTTTACGCCATGTTTCCGCAGGAAGTTACCAAGTTGCTCCAGCCTCAACCTCAAAATGGCGCGGCTGTTCCTCAAATCGTGCCTTCCGTTCAAACATCGCCTGCTGTTGCCGCTTCACGGAATGGAACAGGCTGCAAGATGGAAATCACCGTGAACCAGAAGAGGTTTCAGGTGATGGTGGAAGAGGCTTAAGGAAAACACTAGCTATCGGCAGTTAAAAACTCTTCCTATATCGGAACGCTTCCGCTTGTGCTCCTTCGCCGCCTTTGTCGCTGCGATTTTTTTCCGTTTCGTCTAGGATGACTCCGGGGCCGCTAATGCCTTCGCGTTTTTTGCGTTCGTCAATGGTTTCATCTGTCACACAGCCAATCCATGTTACGCTCATGGCGAGCAGGCAAAGGCTGGGAAGAAGGAATTTTTTCATCACCGGCAAAAGCGCGCGAGGCGTTGCAACCCTTCTTCGATATTGGCTAAGCTGGTGGCGTAGGAAAGGCGCACGGTGTTGTCATCGCCAAAGGCAATACCCGGCACGACCGCCACTTTTTCTTGTTCCAATAATTTTTCGGCGAAATGAACAGACAGCAATCCGGTTTGAGCAATGTTCATGAGGAAATAAAACGCGCCTTGAGGTTTGACGTAAGAAACTTTTTTGATGGTGTCTAAAAGTTCTATCATGCGCGCGCGGCGTTTGCCGTATTCGGCGGCCATTTCCGTGACGCAATCTTGCGGGGCTTTGTAAGCCGCCAACGCGCCTTGTTGGGCGAAGGAGGTCATGTTGGATGTGGAATGGCTTTGCATGGAATCAATCGCTTGAGCGATCGGCGCGGGGGCTGCCACATACCCAAGCCTCCAACCGGTCATCGCGTGAGATTTGCTGAAACCGTTGATGGTGATGGTTTGGTTGTAGACTTCTTGGCTGAAGGAAGCAATGGAGAAGTGCTTCGCGTCGTCATAAATGAGTTTTTCGTAAATTTCATCGGAAAGGATGAAAATATCTTCATCCAACGCCACCTCGGCTAACGCGGCGAGTTCATTGTCTGTATAAACAACTCCGGTGGGATTGCTGGGGGAATTGAGAATAATCATCTTCGTCAACGGACTCATGTATTCGCGGAACTGATTGGGAGTGATTTTATAACCGTTCTCCGCCGTCGTGGGGACGGTCACTGGAACGCCGCCGACGAGTTTGACCATTTCCGGGTAGCTCAACCAGTAAGGCGCGGGAATCAGCACTTCTTCGCCCGGGTTCACCATCGCCGCAAGGGCGTTAAAACAGGCGTGTTTCGCGCCGCAAGTGACGATGATTTGATTTGGCTCATAATTCAGCCCGTTGTCGTTCTTTAATTTTTCACTGATCGCCGCCCGCAGTTCAGGGATGCCGGACGAGGGAGTGTATTTGGTCAGCCCCGCATCCAGCGCGCCCATTGCCGCCGCTTTGATGTGTTCCGGCGTGTCGAAGTCCGGCTCGCCTGCGCCGAAGCCGATGACATCCACACCGGACGCTTTCATCGCTTTGGCCTTGGCGTCAATGGCTAAGGTGAGGGAAGGGGTAATTTGTTTCACACGTTCAGCTAAAAAATCCATGAATCATCCTTTTTCTATTGTTGAGATAAGCTTGGAAAACTAAGGGATAAACGCCAACAGCGTCAACGTTTTTTGCAGTCGCCGTTAAGAAGAAGGCTTTGCTTTGCGTTTGGCGGAGGCGGCGCGCGGCGGAAATTCAAAGCCGATTTTGCCGTCTTTTTTCAAAAGAAGAAACGCTTTGAACGGGCGTTTCGTTTTTTGGCTGATGAAGTTGGTGAGCAAATCGGTTTTGCCTTCTTGAAGCAGTTTGATCATTTGTTCGCGGGAAATGGGTTGGTTGAGGATTTTGGCTCCGATGCGGAAGTCGCATGTTTTGCCGCTTTTCGCCGCGTTTTCGCAGATGAAAGCGTTAGGCGTTTCAAAGATGCGCCCTTGGTCTTTCGGGCAAACGCCAATAGGTTCTTGTCCTTCAAAATTTTGTTGCGCGTCGTCGCTGGAAGATGGCGCGCCCCAGTCGAGCGCGACTTGTTTGTCGTCCGTCAACTTCACCAACGCGCTGAACGGTTTGCCGGCTTTGCTGCGAAAGCCGTCCAATGGCCCGATGACGCGCTTGGCCAGCAACTCCTTCACTTCTTCCAAATCCATTACGCGGCCCGCGATGGCTTTGCGAACGGTGAAACTGCCGTCCGGCGAACGGTAGTCGCGCAGGGTTTCGATCATTTTTTGACCGGAAAATGGATCGGTGAGATCAATTTCGCGGCCTGAATCTTGGGTGGGCGAAAACGCTTTGATTTTGCTCACCACATCGCGCGTCATGGTTTGGATCTCTGACATGAAATCGGCTCGCGTGAGTTGACTTTTTTCAATCAATTTTAATTTATGCTCCCATTCGCCCGTCAATTCAGGCGAGGAAAGGTCGAGGATTTGCATCGCGCGCAACGTGTCGAGCAAGTGAAACGCTTTCGTCGTGGGAATCAAATCGCGTCCTTCGCGGTTCACGTATTTTTCCCAGATTAATCCTTCGATAATGGCGGCGCGCGTCGCGGGCGTGCCGAGGCCCTTTGCGGCCATCGCATTGCGCAGCTCTTCATCCTCCACAAACTTGCCCGCGCCTTCCATGGCGGAAAGCAACGTCGCTTCCGTGAAGCGCGGCGGCGGTTTGGTGACGCATTCGCGCGTCTCGACTTCCCTCGTCGTCACACGCTCGCCTTCGGGCAAAGGCGCGAGGCTGCGCTCTTTTTCATTCGCGTTTTCCTGATTCGCTTCTTTGCCATAAACCGCGAGCCATCCGGCTTCTTTGAGAATTTTGCCTTCGGTTTTGAACGGGTGTTGCTCCACGCGCGTGATGCGTGTGGTTATTTGATAAACGGCGGCGGGATAAAAAACTGCCAAGAAACGACGCGCGACCATGTCGTAAATTTTTCGCTCCGGCTCGGTCAGCTTGCCGAAGTTCGGCATGTGCGACGTGGGGATGATGGCAAAGTGGTCGGACACTTTGGCTTGATTAAAGATGCGCTTGTTCGGCTTGACCCAGTTGGAATCGAGGATTTTTTGAGCAAATTCGCCGAAGGCAGTTTCCTGCATCGCGCCAAACGTTTTGCGAGCGACGGAGAGATAATCTTCCGGCAAATAACGGCTGTCCGTGCGCGGATAGGTCAGGGCTTTGTGTTTTTCATACAGAGCTTGCGCGATGGAAAGCGTCATGCGCGCGGGGAAGCCGAAGCGCGAGTTGGCGTCGCGCTGCAAGCTGGTGAGGTCGAAGAGGAGAGGGGACAGTTGCGTGGTCGGCTTGCTTTCTTCCGTGACGACGCCGGGTTTTCCCAGACAAACGCGGGCGATTTCTTCGGCGGTGATTTTTTCCCAAATGCGCTCGGCCTTGAGCCTGTCGTCGTCCGATTTTTTGAATTTTTCGTCGAACCAGCGTCCTTCATAGTCGCCGACGCTGGAATCAAACGTCGCGTGTAATTCCCAGTAATTTTGCGGTTCGAACTTGCGGATTTTTTCTTCCCGATCCACGAGGAGAGTCAGCGTCGGCGTTTGAACGCGCCCCACTGTCGTTTTTTGGAAACCGCCGCCTTGGGAATTGAAAGCTGTCAGCGCGCGCGTGCCGTTGATGCCGACCAGCCAGTCCGCTTCCGAACGGCAAACGGCGGCAGAGGCCAGCGGTTGCATCGCTTGGTCTTCGAGCAAGGCGGAAAATTTTTCGCGGATAGAGTCCGGCGTCATAGATTGCAGCCAGAGGCGCTGAATGGGTTTGGTTGAACCGGCCAGTTGCACGATGTAGCGGAAAATCAACTCGCCCTCGCGGCCCGCGTCGCAAGCGTTGATGAGGCAGTTCACATCCTTGCGGCTCATCAATTTTTTCAAAAGATTAAAACGCGCCGCCGTTTTTTCGATGGGCTTTAATTCAAAGTGCGAGGGAATGACGGGCAGATTTTGCAAACTCCATTTGCCGCGCTTGGCTTCTTCCTCGGCGGGCGCGCCGATTTCCACCAAGTGCCCCAACGCCGAGGAGATGATGTATTGGTCGTTCTCAAAGAAATCTTTTTCTTTGGTGAACTTGCCGAGCGCATGGGCGATGTCCGCCGCAACGCTTGGTTTTTCCGCGATGACAAGAGATTTAGCCACTGAAAGTTTTCCTTAATTAATTCTAATAAAGCATTTTCCCGGAAGACGGCGCACAAGCCGTTTCAATTCCAAGCGGAGCAAGCTAGAAGAGACGACCGCCGATGGCAACCCGCATTTTCTGATAATTTCGTCCAAGCCGATTTCATCATTGTCTATTGCTTCAACGACTTTTTTTTCTTCCGCGCTTAAATTATTAGGTAAGGAAAGAGACGGCTGCATTTCGGTTTTTGGAAAAAGCAGCGAAAATTCGGCGAAGATGTCGTCCACATTTTCGACGAGCTTTGCGCCGTCTTTAATCAAGGCGTGGCAGCCGCTGACGCGCGGATTGTCAATGCGCCCCGGCACGGCGAAGACTTGCCGTCCTTGTTCCCCTGCCATATGCGCCGTGATCATCGCGCCGCTTGTTTTGCCCGCTTCAATCACCAGCACGCCCTCGCTCAATCCGCTGACAATGCGGTTGCGCATGGGAAACGTATAACGGTCGGGTGGCGTGCCGAGACGAAATTCCGAAAGAATCGCGCCGCCGTTTTCAACGATTTTTTCCGCCAACGTTTGGTTTTCCGCCGGATACACCTTGTCCAATGACGAGCCGAACACCGCCACGGTTTTTCCTTTAGCCGCTAGCGCGCCTTGGTGTCCGGCCGTGTCAATGCCCTGCGCCAAGCCGCTCACGACGGTCAACCCCGCGTAGGCGCACTGGTAGGAAAGTTTTCGAGCCGTTTCAAAACCGTAGGAAGTTGCGTGGCGCGAACCGACGACGGCAATCGCCCGCCGCCGCGCCGCATCCAAGTCTCCTTTATAATAGAGCACAAGCGGCGGGTCGTAAATTTCCGCCAAGCGCGGCGGATAGAGTGGGTCTTTACAATCAATGACGTTGAGGCCGAGGGCGCGGATTTTTTCCCATTCCTCCGCAAGGCTCCAATTTTTTTCCCAGTGGTAAATAGATTCGGCGATTTCTTTGTTGATGCCTCCCGCTCGCGCCAGTTC